>NZ_CAJCHS010000100.1 GCF_903970205.1 Nevskia soli
CCCTGAGAGTCGTCACGGCCTCAGGGCAGGCGTTCAAATTCGGCGTGTCGGTGCATAGGATTGGGGGCGTGCGGGTACGCATCTACAACCCCGCAAAAACGGTCGCGGACTGCTTCAAGTACCGGTACAAAATCGGTATCGATGTGGCGCTAGAAGCGCTGCGCGATTGCTATCGCCAGAAGAAAGCAACCATCGATCAGATCTGGAAGGCTGCCAAGGTTTGCCGGGTGAGCAACGTGATTCGCCCTTACATGGACACCCTCGCGTGAGCAAGAACATCGCGGCTTCGGTAGGCCGGCGCCTTCGGAATCTCGCCCGCCGGCGCCATGAGGATTTCGGTCTCGTCTTAACGAAGTACGGTCTGGAGCGCGTGTTGTTTCGTCTCAGCCGGTCGAAACACCGGGACGCATTCGTGCTGAAAGGTGCGCTGCTGTTCGAGCTAAGGATCGTCATCGCCCCACAAGAGAAACGGTTGTTGCCGAGAAGCCGCATGAAAGACTTTCACGACCTCAGCAGTCTCGCAGCGCTGTTTCCATTCCCGGCGCAAGACGTACGTCCCGGCCCGGCTCCCTACCGCCCTCACAGCGGAATTCTACGAGGACCTGTCGAAGCGCCGCCAATGGACGGCCTTTATCGGCTCTACATAGAGCCTCGCCCGCTGGCGGACCATCGGTCATTTGCCGAAAACTGGCCCGCGGCGGGACCTTGGACGCGGTCGCAATGAACGCTCTGCCGCCAGGCGTCTTTAAAGTTATAATGGGAAAGATCGATCAGCAAAAAACGCAAACTTATACATGATTCCAGGCAGAAACTTCCCACCGCGCCGGCAAAACCGCCGTGAGAATGTGAACGAGTCGATTCGAGCGCGCGAGGTAAGAGCCGTTTTCCCGGATGGAACCGCGGAAGTGATGCCTACTGCGGCCGCGCTACGCAAGGCGCAGGAACTGGGGCTCGATCTGGTGGTGGTTTCTCCGACCGCTGTCCCCCCCGTTGCAAAGGCCATTGACTTTGGTCATTACCAATACGAGCTCAAGAAGAAGCAGCACGATGCCAAGAAGAAGCAGCACGTCGTGCAGGTGAAAGAGCTGAAATTCCGTCCGAACACCGACGACCACGATTACGATTTCAAGAAAAACCACGCGATCCGCTTCCTCCAGGAAGGGAATCGAGTCAAGGCGGTGGTGCAGTTCCGCGGCCGCGAAATCGCCCACACGGATCTAGGCAAGAAATTGCTGACCCGCTTCGCTGAGGATCTTTCCACGCACGGCATTGTGGAGGGCACGCCGCGCATGGAAGGGCGGAATGCCCACATCCTAATCAGTCCGGCAAAGGCCAAAGAGTCGAAAAAGGAAACTACTTCAGCTCCGCCACCCGAGTGATACGGGATTTATCTGCGGCAACCTAGCCGAGCGGGACGGGTTGAGGAACCCTGTAGCGGCGGGGCGTTCCAGGCCCGCCGGGAAAGGTCAGTGTGACCACCGCAACGAGCAGTAGCACAGTTAGGGTAAATAAGTCCGAATCCATTGTTTGTAATGGGTGTTTGTAATGGGTGTTCCTAGGGGAACTCGTTAGATTGTCTTGGAAATTTTATCCTACCACCAATTGACCGGAATTAGCCTTGGGATAGAAGCCGGCCGAAGCCCCCACCCATTCCAAATTCTTGTTGTGATCGACCCCCATCATCTTGCCGCGTCCTGTGCGGACGATGGTGTTCACGGGCAATAAGCCGTCTCGCTCGAACCCGCCGGTCCATAGGTACATCACGCGCACTTCGGCCTGAGCGTCGCCGGGAGGGGTATGAATTACGGGGACGAAGTTGACGCGCTCTTGCAGAATGTATTCGTGCCGTTGATCCGCTGGCACCGCATCAATTTCTTCCCTGGTCGGGCCGACGCGCACGCCCAGACCCGCGAAGGAAAATAGCGGCTTCAGAACCAGTCGCTCGGGCGGTAACGGCAACTCGCGGACCTCGCTGAGCAGCCACGTCGCGGGCACCGTCGGATGCCTCAACCACGGCAGGGAAAACTTGCTGATCCGGAAGAACCAGTTCGGATGACCGGCCCATTCCACGTCGAGATCCGCGCCGAGATCGAACGGAAGCTTGATGTTGCGGCGGATCAGCTCATCCGCGATCGCGCGATTGTAAATTCGCTGGATCGGAACAAGAGTGCCTTCCCGTTCATAGTAAAGGCGGTCACCCTGCCGGCGAACGTCGCGAATATCGACCGTCCGAATGCCGCAGATCTGCTCTGTCACCAGGAAATCCGGTAGAGTCTTTTGCGCTAGCGGATCGATTTCGAGCAGCACGACGTTTTGCGGATCGTATGCACCGACGATCGCTTCCCGCAAGGCTGCGTTGTAACCAGCCTCGTCCAAACCGCCCAAAACCGTTTCGAGCGATGGGTCGAGCTCGTAAACATCGCGGTAGGCGTGCGCCAGAGTGAGTTGGAAACCGTAGAGCGAAGGAAAACCCTGAATCTCGACTAGGCGCGGTTCGTAAGAGCCGTCCGCCGCGCGGATGATTCCGAAGTCGGCTTGCAGGAATAGAGGCCGATCCGTGTCGTTGGCGACGCGGAATGCCGGCGGGATCGCCGCATCGGCGGCCGCGAGATAATCCGGATTCGACACCAACTGCCATGCCAGATCGCGACCCGCTTCCGCCATGCGATTGAGCAGTTCCGCGGGAAAGAAGCACGCGGTCTCGCTGCATCGGAAATCGACGTGCGCACCGCTGCGCTCGTCAATCGTGCGCAGGAACTGCTGATACTTCTCCGGAGTGAAACGCGCGTTAAAGTCTTCGCGATATTCCGGAATCATGCCCGGTTCAACGCCCGCCGTTCAGCATGAACTCGCCGTCATTCATAATCTGGCGATCATCCAGCCAGATGCTGAACTGCCGTCCCACGACATCGATGTGCGTGGAGGAATACCAGTCCGCTCCGGTGTGAAATCCGTAGGGATTTCCAAACGCCATGTGGATGCCCGGAATCTTCTCATCCTGCAGAATGTTGCCGATCACGTCATGTAATTGCACGTTGGTGCCGATCGCAAACTCACCCACGCGATCGCTGTTTTCATCCGTGTGCGTATATTCCCAGAACTCGTTTTCGAGCTCTTTGTTTTCGGAGTGCGCTTCGGTCAGGCGATTCTGCTTCACATGGACGGTGAGCGGCTGATCGCGCAGATTCCCGTACTTGGCGCAGAGATAATCGCCGACCACGCCATCGATCACAAACGTCCCGTTCACTTCGCCGGGCGTCGTGAATGTCTCGCCGCCGGGCAGATTGCCCCACTTCAACGGACTGATAATGCCGCTCGTCTTCACCCAGCGGTAGTTCGGATTCATGTCCGCGATGATGTCCGTGCCGGAACGCGTCGTGGCGCGCACGCGCCGCGCGTGACCTGCATCATGGCACACGATCGTGCTGATGCGATCGACCTCGTTGTAATCGGCGCGCATCCCATCGAGCATGATCTGCTTCGTGATGTTCACCATGTGCGCGTGGCGAATGTGCCGGCGGTTCACAACATCCGTCATCTGCATACGGGTCTTCAACTCGTGCAGCTGCGCGGTCACAGCGAAGATGCTTACCTGGCTCGTTTCCATGTCGTCGAGGATCGCCTGCGGCATAATCTCAAGCGGACGCGGCGCCAGGTCTTCCAGCGTGAAACTGTTGTAGGCGGCGCCCAACGCTTCGAGCTCATGCGCGAGTGCGCAAGCGATTTCCTGCGACAACTCGTCCGTGATCACGGTTACTTTCTCATCGGGCTGCACGCGCAGGCAGATGTGAACCGCATTGTAAGCTCCCGGCGAGAGCTCGGGATCGAAAGGAAGTTTGAGTAAATGATCTTTCATTGGGCTTGCTGGATATAGTTACGCTGCGCTGGCCGCGGGCTGCAGGATGCCGGCTTCCGTCTCCGAAATGATGTAGTCGACGACGCTCTTGAGATCTCCGGTTTCCTGATACACGCGGAGCTGCCGGTCCGCGCCGCTGCCGTTGCGAATCATCGTCCAGATGTATTCGATCTCTTTGCGAGAGCCCAGATCGTCAACGACATCATCGACGAACTCCATATACTCTTCAAGCAGCACGCGTACCGGCACTTCACATTGCTTGCCGAAATCGATGAGCTTGCCCTCGAGGCCGTAGCGTAGAGCACGCCACTTGTTCTCCATGATGAGCGCGCGCCGGTAAAGCCGGAAACCCTGGTTCGCCGCGTAGAGCTTGTAAAGTTTGGCGACAGTGGCCTGGATCAGCGCCGCGATCGCGATCGTTTCGTCGATGCGCATCGGCACATCGCAACAGCGGAATTCGAGCGTCGGAAAGTTGGGGTGCGGGCGAATGTCCCACCAGATCTTCTTGGCGTTGTCGATGCAATTGGTTCGTACCAGCAGCTTCACGAAGCTGTCGTATTCGCCCCAACTGGGGAAATAATCGGGGATGTTCGTGCGCGGGAACTTATCGAAGACTTTGCAACGGTACGATTTGAGGCCGGTATCCATGCCCAGCCAAAAGGGCGAATTGGTGGACAGCGCGAGGATGTGCGGCACGAAATAACGCGCCGTGTTCATGATGTTGATCGCGGTCTCCCGATCCTCCACGCCGACATGCACGTGCAACCCGAAGATCAGATTCGCGCGCGCGACCATTTTCAAATCCTGAACAATCGTGTGATACCGCTCATCCGGATAGATTTCCTGATTCCGCCAGTCGGCAAACGGATGTGTGCCCGCGGCCGCTAGTCGTAGATTGTTGTTACGGGCGAGCCCGATAATGCCGCGGCGCAGTTCGGTCACGTCCTGCCGCGCCTCTTGAATATTGTGACAAATCCCGGTTCCGACCTCGACCACCGACTGATGCATCTCCGCCTTCACGCGTTCCTGAAGGATGAGTTTGCCCTTCTCCAGAATCTCCGCCGCTAAGTGCGAGCGCAGATCGCGTGTGACCGGATCGATGGTCTGATACTCCTCTTCGATACCGATCGTAAAGGTCGGCTGCATGACGATTTACCCCCGGAGAAACGATGCCCAGCGCATTTCGCGCGCGGGATTTTCATTACTCAACGCTTTCTCGATCGCGAACTTGGCCACTTCCGTCACAATCCACTCGAAGTTCGCGGGGCCGACGGAAACAAGGTCGGCATCCGGCGCCGGATTGAGGAAGTCGATGGCATACGGCACACCATCGCGCACCGCAAATTCGACCGTATTTAAATCGTACCCGAGTGCGCGGCAGAGAGTGAGGCAATCGTCGTGAACGCGGGCCAGCAGGTGCGGGTCGACCGGGGGCCCGTCGAGCACGTAGCGATACGCATGCGGGCGCCGCGGATCGTATTGCATGATGTGTACGGCGCGCTGGCCGACCACATAGCAGCGGAAGTATTCTTTGAACTCGATGCCTTCCTGCAAAGTCATGAGGAGGTCGCCCGAATCGTCGTACGCGGCGAAGAACTCATCCCGGTTGTGGACGTGATAGACGCTCTTCCATCCGCCGCCGCTATAGGGTTTCAGGAATGCGGGGAAGCCGACATAACCGAAAATCGCGTCCCAGTCGAGCGGATAGATCAGGTTGCGCATCGATCGGTCCGTCGTTCCGGGAGGGTTGATCTTGTGCGGAAGAATTACCGTCCGCGGGACGGCCACGCCGATCTTCGAAGCCAGCGCGTAGTTGAAGAATTTATCGTCGGC
>NZ_CAJCHS010000101.1 GCF_903970205.1 Nevskia soli
AAATGGGTTCCACACTAACCGGCGTCCCTCTTTATAAGCTCAAAGGCTATCGCGAGCTCGAGCCCGTCGATATTCCGTTGCCGAACGGCGCCGTACTTCCGATCGTTCGTATGTCTAAGACTCTATAAGTTTCCAGGAGCCGGTGGGTAGGAGTCGACAAACACCGCTTGCTGACGCGCGCGGCTCTGTAGACCAAGTACATTACAGAGTTCGGGGGGACCGTACAGCCCCACTCCGAGCCCGACCGAAAGGGAGGGTATCCGGGTGGAAGGGGCCGCGCGACGGACGGCTAGAGTTTCGCTTGAGAATCGGATTCCCCTCCGGCATCGCGCGCCTCTTCGAGGACGCGCCGGACGCTCTCAACCAGCGATGCCGCGCTATACGGCTTTTGAATGAAAGCGGCCAGGCCTTTTCCGGTGAACCTCTGAACGGCCTCCACTTCGTTATAGCCGCTACTCAGGATGACCGGCGTTTCGGGGTCAATCCTTTTTAGCTCCCGAAACGTCTCTGCCCCGCTCATTACCGGCATCGTCATATCCAGAATAACGGCCGATATCTTCTTGCCCATCACGCGGAAGAGATCCACACCCTCTTTCCCATGTTCAGCCGTATAAACGGTATACCCATACCGCTCGAGTATCGACTTCGCTCCCAGCCTGACGAACGCTTCATCATCGACGACCAGAATACTTTCGACACCTCGCTTAAGTGCCGGGATGGCCTTGGGAGCAACCGGCGGCCTGGTCTGGCCGGTAGCGGGAAACAGAACTTTGAAAGTGGTCCCGTGTCCCGGAGTGCTATACACCTTGAGGGCTCCTCTATGTGCCCGTACGATTCCCAGAACCGCCGCTAACCCGAGCCCACGCCCCGTAAACTTAGTTGTAAAGAATGGATCGAATATCTTAGCTACCGTTTCTTCGTCCATCCCGCTGCCGTTATCGTGAACCTCTAAGACGACATACTTTCCCGGTGAAATCTGTTCCGGCGTCAGGACCGCGCGAATATATTGCTCGTCGACATCCTGCGTTCCGGTTGTTACCAGAACGTTCCCGCTTTGTTCCCCCACAGCTTCAGCCCCGTTGATCACCAGGTTCATGATGAGTTGCTGTATCTGACTCGCGTCCGCTTCAATACAGGGAAGCTGGGGAGTCAGTTGCAGGCGCAGTTGCACTGTCTTTGGAATACTTGTCTGCACCAGGGTGCTGATTTGACTTACCAGATCCGATAAGTCGATGGGCTCAACTAGAAACCGTCCTTTTCCCGCATACGCAAGTAACTGCCGGGTCAGCGTCGCAGCCGACTCGCTCGCGGCGACCACATCCCGCAGCATGCCGTGCGCCGGACTATTGCTGCTGATCGTATCCATTGCCAGGCTCGCATTCCCCAGAATGCCTACCAGCAGATTATTGAAATCATGCGCCACTCCGCCCGCCAGAAGTCCGAGCGATTCGAGCTTCGCCGCCTCGCGCAGGCGGGCTTCCACCCGGGCCGATTCCGCCGCGGCCTGCTTTTGCTGTGTGATGTCCTGGTGGATCGCGGATAGAAACCGATTCCCGCTCTCCTCGTGCAGGTTGAAGCGGGAGGCGCACCAGAACTCCGCGCCGGAAGGGGTCGCCTGGCGCGTCTCGCCCTCCCAAAACGCGTCCCGTTCACACGCGTCCCGAATCTGTTGAAACACGCGCCGTTGCTGTTCGGCGTCCCCCGCGAAAATCGATTCCGCCGGCCGGCCCAGCATCGCCGGATCCCCATACATGCGGTCGAAGCTCGGATTGGTCTGGATAATCCGGCCATCCGGAAGCGAGACGACCTCAAACCCCTGCCGCATTCCGGAGATAATGCGTTCAAGGCGCACGCGCGCCTGCTCCGTCCGGAGCCTGTCGGTCAGATCGCGAAATACCAGAAGTCGTCCGTAGCCGGGCACATCGGCAGCGAAGCGTTCGATTTCTCTGCCCTCCGGGGATGTCCAGATGCCGCGCCCCCCAGGCACATCGAAGACCGGGTCCACCGTCGTTTCGGGAAGCATTTCCGCCGCAGCGCGATTCCGCAGCAACACGTGTCCGGTTGCGTCTACGAGCAGCACGGCTTCTTCCACCGCGTCGATCACCGCGGCCAGCAGCGTACTCTGCTCGCGCAGTTCCGAAGCTTCCCGTTCGAGCTGTTGCGCCCGCTCCGGCATCTTGAGGAATTCGAATGTCCGAGGGATAAGGACGATCGCGGTTGTAACCGAAGCAACCGCGGTACCCAGATTCCAGAAGCCTTTCGTCCAGTAGATCGGCTTCCAGATCGAGATGATGTCGATAAAGTGACCGCCTCCGCAGAGCGCGATAAAGCAGGCGAACAGCAGCAGGATTGGCTCTAGTTTCAGAGTCAACTTCCTTCTCCAGGCAATCAGCACAAGCGCCAGGGGGATGGAGTAGTAAGAGAGGGTGACGGCGGCGTCGGTCGCTACATTGAGCCCGATCAACCACGGATTCCACGTCATACACCAGCCGTGCGGCATGAACAGAGAATGCATCCTACTTTGATTTTCCTCTTAAGGGCATAAGGGAAGCATTAAGACGCTGGGGCTTAGCTCTGTTGTACGGACGATTGCGCTCCTACTCGGTACTCTGCGACCCCCCCAGTGCCTTTCCGTAGCCTGTCATCTCCAGATAGCCGACGCCGTGCGCCGACCCGTTGTAATTGACGGCACCTTCCCAATATTGAGGGCCGCGCGTCACGGCGAGCTCCTGGTTCGGAAGGACGGGGGTGCAATGCAGATCGAGACCCAGCGACGGGATTCCAATCGTCCACGTGACCGGATAACGCGCGCCGGTCGCCGGGCTTTTCCAGACCTCGCCTGGCGTCAGGCGGAAGTCCGCGGCGCGCAGGTGCCGCGCATGGCCGTTGCGATCGATGAAGGTTCCGGAAGAGTACGGGTCGGCGCTGCGGTCTTTGCGCCGCAGCTGATAGAGCATCACCTCGGTCCCGTTGTCGAGTTGAATGCTGAACCAGTCCCATCCGGCTTGACCGCCGGCAAGCGCGCTGCTGAACCACTCGTGATCCATCCAGGCCTGGCCGGAGACTTTGTACTCGCGGCCGCCGTTTGAGATCGACCCCGTTACTTTGAGCAGGGGGAAAGAGACGTAATGGGAAGCGTTGCCGGCGCCTTCCGACTTCTGATCCACACCGTTCTCGCCTTCAATTACGAAGGGCTTGGCGGGTGAGCAGGAGAGCGTGAAATGGAAGTCCGTCGTGGCAGCCGTGAGCGTCTGTTCTTCCCCGCGCCAGATGTCGAACCAGTTGCCGTTCCATATTCTCTGTTGCGCGAAGCTGGCGCCGGCGATGCCAGGTCCACCGCGGTTCAGGCGCTCGTCGGATACAAAGCGGCGGCCGGTCGCGTCGGTCAACGCGGCATGCGCGAAATAGATATCGTCGATCCGCCAGGGCGACGGGTTGGTGCGCGGCGTTGACCGGTCTCCTTCCCGGAAAAACACGAGTTCGAACCCGAAGCGGCGGCCGTCAGCAGTCCAGACATTCCCCGTGTAGTACCACCATTCGGTGCGGAAATCCGGGTGCTCGAAGTGGTCGCGCGGGAACGAATACCGGTAGCCGGGCAGCGCGTCGCGCCAGGGCGGTTGGATGGCTGCGAGCAGCAGCAGGATGACGGCTCGATACAAGCTTCATTGCTACCATGACTTCGGAATGACAGTGACCTGCCCGGTTCAAACGCAGGTGGTGCGATTCGACGGCATCGATCTGGATAACGGCGCGCGCATTGCGCCGGTGGAAGCGGCGTACGAAAGTTACGGGACTCTGAACGCGGAGGGGTCGAACGCCATCCTCATCACCCATGCGTTCTCCGGAGACGCGCACGCCGCCGGCATCAGCGAAGAGACGGGCAAGCCGGGCTGGTGGGATAACTCGATCGGACCCGGCCTGGCCTTCGACACGGACAAGTACTTCGTATTCTGCAGCAACATTCTCGGCGGATGCCAGGGGACGACCGGGCCGTCATCCATTGATCCGAAGACGGGTTCACCGTGGGGTATGTCGTTTCCGGCGGTGACGGTCGGGGACATGGTGCGGCTGCAAAAGATGTTGGCGGAGCATCTGGGAATTCGGCAGCTACTGGCGGTGGCCGGGGGTTCCATGGGAGGGATGCAGGTGCTGGAGTGGGCCGTGTCGTATCCCGATTCCGTGCGGGCGGCGATCGTGATCGCCAGTACGGCGCGGCATAGCGCCCAGCAGATCGCATTCAACGAAGTCGGACGTCAGGCGATACTTGCCGACCCCGACTGGAACGGTGGCGATTACTACAGCGGCAACCCGCCGGCGCGCGGACTGGCGGTGGCGCGCATGGTTGGCCACATCACTTATATGAGCGATGGATCGATGCGCGAGAAGTTCGGGCGGAGGCGCAAGGGTAAGTCGACGACCAGCCTGGATCTGGAGCCGGAGTTCGAAGTCGAAAGCTATCTGCGTTATCGCGGGCACCAGTTCGTGACGCGCTTCGATGCGAACTCGTATATCTACATAACGAAAGCCATGGATACCTTCGACCTATCGGAAGGGCGCGAGTCGTTGTCGGCTGCGTTCCGCGATGTAACTACGCGCTTCCTGGTGATCAGCTTTACTTCGGATTGGTTGTATCCGAGTTATCAGGCGCAGGAGATCGTGCGTACTCTAAGGCGGCGCAATCATGACGTAGCTTACTGCGAGCTACCTTCGACTTATGGGCACGACGCATTCTTAGTCGATATCGCCGACCAGACGGAACTCATCCGCGGCTTTCTGGCAAGCACGGCCGCCGAGATCGAATGACAACAACACCCGCTGCGCTGGCGGATCGTAGCGACTTTGCAGTGATCGGGCGGCTGGTGGCGCCGGGCAGCCGCGTGCTCGATTTGGGTTGCGGCGAAGGCGAACTATTGGCGTGGCTCAAGCAGCATAAAAACGTAACGGCGCGCGGCGTCGAGATCTCGCCCACTCAAGTGCGGCACGCGATCGCCCGCGGGGTATCGGCGTTTCAAGGCGATCTGAACGAAGGGCTGGCCGACTTTCCCGATGGCGTTTTCGATTACGTGATTCTGAGCCAGACGCTGCAGGAAATTCGCGATCCGGTGCGCGTGATCCACGACATGCTGCGCGTGGGGAAACATGCCATCGTTTCGTTTCCGAACTTCGGACACTGGCACGTGCGGAGGACGATGCTTTTCCGTGGACGGAGTCCGCGCACGCGCGCGTTTCCTTACGAGTGGTATGAAACGCCGAACATCCACTTCCTGAGCGTGAGCGATTTCGAGACGCTGGCGGCGCAGGAGAAGTTCGTGGTGGAGCACCGGGAGTTTTTGACCGGCCAGCGGCGGATTGGTTTGCTTCCTAACCTGCGCGCGGAGGTAGCGGTGTTTTTACTGACACGCTAGTTTCATCGTTTTTGCGATGACCGGTCTTTGTGCCTCACTCTCGATTGTTCGATGACCCAGAACATGAGCTATTGATCTGGACTTACTCCGACCTTGAGAACTATGTATCTGGAGAATCGATCTTGCGTCGAGAACCGCGGCATCCATTAGAACCGCATTGCCCCTGTTGAGAGCGCCGATGATTACCGGAATTTCCTCGGAAGGGACCACCTTGGAAAGATCAACGGTGGGAGGTATGGCGCCCGTTTCCCGGTACTTCAGAAGAGATTCGTAAAAGGGAGAGAGTTGACTTGCCGCGTGCATAGACCCACAAAGGGCGAGGAAAAAGGATACCGCGATCATTCGGTATGTGCATCTTCGTTTCATCAAGCGATCCCTTGTCTCTTTAGTTACCTGTCTGGCAAACGGTGCTCACATAGTTGGTGTCGTTCTTGGCGAACCGTTGAATGTACCACGTATTCGCGGTGGGGGGTCCAGCGGCTGTCCATGAAGCACCCCCTGGCTGTGTTCAGGCTCCAATCGGACTGCTCCCTGTTTGAATTCAATGTGGGGCGGCTCCGACATCAACTGGAACGTTGAACGCAAGGTAGCTGGGCGGAAAGCTCCGTGGACGAGGCGAGGAGGTACAGGTTTAGCGAAAATAACGCAAGTCGCTTCATCAAAATCCCGTCGATAAAAGCGACGGGCGTCATCATGTCACAGTACTTTTGCGTTTTGGGTTAGGTGCGATTTTTCTGACAATTCGCTGAATCATTCGATAAGAGCGACGGGCGTCATCATGTCAGCATTATTGTTCTTTTTTCTGGTCGTCCCGGAGGTGTATCAGTTCCTGTCTTACACCGGTGGTGCGAACAGCGGTATTTCTGCTGACACGGAGTGTTACAGGGAAGTACTAGGAAGCTC
>NZ_CAJCHS010000102.1 GCF_903970205.1 Nevskia soli
TCAGACGAAGTCAGGTTTTGAGCGGGCAGGTTTTGGGCAACCCAGGCGCGCAGATCCGTTCGGGACTGCATCAGGTAACGGTCCTGCTCGGCGTGGCGCGCGAGCGTGGGCGCGACGGGCTCCCGCGCTCCGTCTTCCCAGCGGCACGCGGGCTCGGCGGCGCAGGCTGCGGCAATGTCTTCAGCTACCTCGCGGCACTCGCCATATTCCGAGGCGCGCAGCCGCCGGATTTGTTTCTCGAGAGTACGGATGCTGGTGATCTGGCCGACCTGCGTCGGCACTCCCCAAAACAGCAGATAGCGCGCGACATCGAAAGCCCGGGCCTTCAGATTGCGCTCATAGGTTTCGGGCTTCATGGCGTCCGGGCGCGGCAAACGCTCGCGCAGCTCCTGGTGAGCCAGCGCATGCACCTCGGCGTAGGCTTTGATCAGCGCGTCCGCAGCCGTGCGGTAGGCAGCGGTTTGAGGCTCGGCCAGCTCCGGGGGAACCACGTAGCCAGCCTTCGAGAAGTCCTGGTAGCGCGAAGATTTCGCCTGGCCGTCCCACAACGTCTCATCTTCGATTTCGGCGGCCGCCAGTTCTGAAACGCCCTCGAAGCACAGCACGGCGTGGCCCAGATCGGCGATCGACTGGTGACCGTACTGGAAGTAGTAGCTTTCCAGAAAACTCTGGGAGTTGTGCGAGCGAACCCATTCGATGGAGTCGCGAATCGAATCGGGCGAGCGGCTATAACGGGCCAGAGCATAGGCGCATTTTTCGGGCGGCATCGGCGACACCGAAAGAACGCGCGGGCGCGAGTTGGACATGGGTAGTGGGCGAGGAAACCCGCTATCATAACGAACTGCGCTTTCTGTTCCGCTAATTATGGCCTTCCGCATCCAACGGCTTCACCCCGATGCCCGGATTCCGAAGTACGCGCACGGACCCGAGGAAGATGCCGGCATGGACCTGCATGCGACCGAGGCGATCCTGCTTGAACCAGGACGGCCCGCACTGGTGCCCACCGGGATTGCGATCGAACTGCCGAGCGGATTCGAGGCGCAGATCCGGCCCCGCAGCGGACTCGCGCTGAAGCACGCGATCACGCTGCCGAACAGTCCGGCGACGATCGATCCCGGCTACCGCGGCGAGATTCGAGTCATTCTGCTGAATCTGGGGCGTGAGGCGTATCAGATCCGTCCGGGCGATCGCATCGCGCAGATGGTGATTGCAAAGTATGAAGCGGTGGAGTGGGAGGAAGCGGATTTGGCGGAGTCGGTGCGCGGCGAGGGCGGATTTGGATCTTCGGGTAGGTGAAGGGCGAGTTAGTCTGTGGTAGCGGTTAGCGTTATGGTCGCAACTTCGACTTGCCCAACTCCAAAACTCTTTGCGAAAATTTGAAGGGCCTTCCCAAATTGGGCGGGCGCCGCTCCCGATTGGTAAGTGATCTCTTCAATTACGAAGGAGCCACCGACGGGAGTTGCGGTGTTGCCGGAAGCGACCGTGACGTTTCCAGCCACGAGCCCGCCCTAGCCGCAATCTACTCCCGGGCGTGTTACTCCCAATCGAACGCCAGATAACGCAACGCGCCGTCGCGCTCGATCTGCAACACCACGGGGTCTCCTGGTTTCAACACGCGAATCGCCGCGCGCAGTCCGTCCAGCGACGCGATGTCCGTTGTATTGACCTGATGAATGACATCGCCGCTTTCCAGCCCACTTTCCATCGCCGCGCCGGCCGCGCGCGCCGCGACCACGATTCCCGATTTGATGCGCAGATCGGGGAACATCTGGACCATCTTGGAGTTAATTTCCAGGCCCAGGATCCCCAACCGGTTCACCAGCGCCTTCGCCGGATCCAGCGAGCCCACCAGGTTGTCGAGATCCTGATCCTCAGCGGTCACCGGAATTTCGAGTTTCACCGTCTCCGTGTCGCCCTTTGCTCCGCGCTCCACTTCCAGAGCCACCGCGTCGCCCGAACGGCGCAGGTAGAGCGAGGCGGAATACATGGGAAGGCTTTCAATCGCCATGCCGTTTAGCTTCAGGATGATGTCCTGGCGATGCAATCCAGCAGTCTCGGCGGGGCCGTCCGGTTCCACATCGGATACGATGACGCCGTGATCGCGTGCCAGGTTGAGTCCCGCCGCGAGCGTGGGCGTGATGGTCTGCAAGCGCGCGCCGATCTCGTAACGGTGTACGTGGCCGTAAGCTCGGATCTCCTTATAGACATGGCTCACGATGAGACTCGGAATCGCGAAACCGATCCCCTCGTTCCCGCCCGATTCCGAATAGATTGACGAGTTGATCCCCACCACTTTCCCGTCGATATCGACCAGCGGTCCGCCGCTGTTTCCGGGATTGATGGCCGCGTCGGTCTGGATGTAGACGGTTGCGGTATCGGGATTCAATTGCCGCAACACCGAACTGACCACCCCCATGGTCACCGTATTTTCGAGACCTTCCGGCGTGCCGAACGCCAGCACCATCTGGCCTTGCCGCAGATCGGCGTAATTCGCCAGCTTGAGCACGGGTAGGTTCGTTTCCTCGACCTTTAGTACCGCTAAGTCCGTAGCCTTGTCGACGCCCACGATACGCGCCTCGACGACACGCGCGCGCGGCCCGCTTTCAAGCGCCTGAAGCGACTGGCCGCCGGCCCTCGAATACAGCGTGACCCTTACCCGCTGGGCCCCGGCAACGACGTGGGCGTTGGTAATCACGTAGCCGTTCGGATCGAGAATCACCCCCGATCCAATGCTTCGCTGCCTTCCGATGAGCGCGGTTTCGCGCGAGCCGTTTTCGTTCACCGGCCCATAGCCCGAGACCAAAATTTTGACCACCGACGGTGAAACCCTGGCTGCCAGCCGCTGGACTTCATCGCTGACCCGGAATAACGGGTCGCTCGATCGCTGCGTTTCGGTTTGCGCGCCGAGCCAGTTGGGAATCGTCAGTAACGCTGCTACCGCGAACAATCCGGGAATTCGACGACTCATATGGTTTTAGATTCAGCGACCGGCGTTTTAGTTATCCGGAAAGCTACGGAGATCAAAATTAAACTGATCGCGGCGGTCACCACCTGCGACGCGGTGAGCGCGTACACGGCGCCCGTCACGCCCGCGCGGCGGATCCAAAAATACGAAATGATTAGCCCGAAGACGCCCCCGACAATGTGCGTCACGGTGGTCAGCCCCGGCCGCAGCATCGCTCGCAAGACGACGGAGCAGCCGGTGGCGAGCGCCACCGCGACCGGCATAATCCCGAGAATCGGCATCAACCAGTCGTAGGCGGCAAATTTACCGCCGTACAGGAGGCGATCCCACAGGCCGCCGGTAAGAAGCACCGCAATCTCGTACAGCAGCGCGACGCCGCCGAGTGCCGCGATATAGACGGCGCTGCGCCGCAGCATCGCGCGGGTGTGTCCGGTCGCGAACTCGCGCGCCAAAACCGGCAAGCCCAAAGTGCCGAGCGCCGTCTGCACCTGCACCACCGGCAGCACCGGGTTTTGCAGCGCGCGGAGGACGCCTGCCGACCCCAGACCGATCAGTGCGGACGTCCACAGCATCTGGACTTGCGTGATCAACGGGAAGAAAAGAGCGGACGGAAGGATCCACCGCCCGAAGTTCCACATTTCGGCGGCGGTGGAGCGCACGTCGCCGCTTCGGGAGAGTCGGAAGTCGACGCCGGTCTTGCGAGCGCTGAAGATCGATGCCGCCAGCGAGGCGATCCCTAACGCAACGAACGACATGACGCCATTCAGCATATGGATGAAATACAGTAGCCCAATGGCGGCGCCGAGGACGATGCAGTAGATCAAGCTCGACAGGCTAGCCAAGTCGGGGCGAAACTCCAGGTAATGAGCGCGCCGCGCCAGCCAGAAAAGCAGGATGGCGGGTGAGGTCGCAGCCATCGCCACGAAGACGGGCTTAAGCTCCGCGTTGCAGAACATGAGGCCGCCCGCGATCCCCAGAATCGCCAAGCCGGCTGTAAACCAGAGATGGATCAAAGTCACGCGGCGCAGATAGGGGACGAGTGAGTCGGCGTAACGCGACGGGCCGAAGACCGAAATCGGTTCCAGAATGAGGGCGTTATGGATTCCGGAGAGGACGAGGAAGATGGTGAAGGCGACCCCGAAGGCGCCATAGCGGGACTCGCTGAGAGTGCGCGCGAGCAGGACATTCAATCCGAAGTTCGAAGCCGACGCGAGCGCCTGGTCGGCAACGCTGTACCCCGCTTTGAGCCCCCAGCGCCGGGCGGCCGCAAATCGACTTCCCGGTTCCGGCATCTTTCACCATAGCAGCGGGATAAATTTTCATTCGCCCGCAGAGCGTTTCATGGCATAATCCCGTGCAGCCTCCAGTTAACGATATGCAGAATCTTGGCCTGTCCACCAGTACGCCGCGCACTGAAAGCAGGCTAAAGAGCATCTTCTGGCCGAGCATCCAAAACCAGACGGATGTCGATTACCTTGGCCGGCAAGGGTTCTGGCTATGCCTGATCCCGGCTGGTCAGAGTCTGCTGTTCGCGATGATTTACCGGCGTTTCCCCGCCGTCCTGGTGGTCTTTCTCGGCTACTTCCTTTTTTATGCGAGCGCCGCGATCGGAATACGCGAGCGCGACCGGCTTGCGGCTTCAGCGGCGTTCCTGGTGTTCCTGTTGAGCCTAATTAACTATTTACGCGTCGCGGCGGCTGGGGCGTCGCGGGGCTTGTTCGATTTTGGCGGCGTGCTGAATTATTTCATTGCCGCCCTGCTGCTCGCGAATGTCCGCGCCACCTGGATTGCGGCGGCCTCGCTACGCGGAGCCGACTTCACATCGGAGCGCCTAAACGAAACGATGATCGATAAGTTCAGCGACCGTATGCCCGCGCTGGTCTGGCCCGTGCTGCGGTTCGTCTTCGCGGTGGCCGCCGTTCTATTAATCGGCTGGCTGCTTTGGGGGCAGATTGTGATGAAGCGCTGAGCAAGTCGTACTGGCCGAACCGCGCTTGCGCCGACCTATACTTGCAGGATCATCAAAGAAGTTGAAAATCCGGCTCAAGGAGCAGCCGTCGACTGGTAGTGTGTCGCGGTATTCTCTGGCGTTCTCTCCCTGCCAAAGAACGTGTTTTGGTGGACGGCATGGGGCTCGAACCCACGACCCCCACGTTGCGAACGTGGTGCTCTCCCAGCTGAGCTAGCCGCCCACAGCGCGAACTAACCCAAAATATAGCATGCGCTCCTGTTCCAGGAGCGCATGCCCGGAGCCGTCGCGCTAAGCAGCCGCCGTTTTGCCGCTTACCATGAATCCGCTGGGACCCTCCGAACCGGCGGTCTCAGTTTTCGTATCGCTCCCCGACCGCCGCCGGCTCCAGTAGCGCTTCATACGCTCGGATACCTCCTGGCGGGCGGCTTTGTCCATGGATTTCCGTCCGCGGCGCTTCGGCTGCGTTTCGTCCTGCCGGACACTACCCTGGAGTCGCTCCAGGGTGATAATGATTTCGTTGAGCCGGTCCCGTTCGGCCCGCAAGTCTGTTAAAACCCGATCGATGTCCATCTTCACCCCCAACATTTGAAGCGACTTTGAAATGCGCTTCAAATTCTATAGCGGATTAACGAGACAAAAAGGGCCATTTTCCTAGGAAGTGAAAATGGTAATACGAAAGTAGCAGCCATGTGATACCGCCGAGCGCCGCTAAGACCGGCATGGCGATCAAAAGAACCTTCGCCCACGGGAATTTGCGCCCCTCGCGGCTCAGCACCAGCAAATAGCTTGCAAACACGCCTACGAAAAACAGTACGATCATCGGCGTGGCAAATAGAAGGAGGTTGAATACGTCGGGTGTCGGCGTCACCACCGCGGCTATGATCGTGATGATCAGAATCGCGTAGCGGCTGTTGGAGATCAAGAACTTAGGCGTGACGATATGAAGGAGCGTTAAGAAGAAGATGAGAATCGGCATCTCGAATACAAGGGCGATTCCCAGGGTCACGTTGACGAATAGATCGAAGTATTCATTGATCGAAACCATGGGTGTTACATGTACATCGCGTCCGATGCCAAGGAGAAAGACAAGCCCGAACCGAAACGCAACGAAGAAGGCAAAAAGGCCGCCCATGACAAACAATCCAGCGGTTGAAAGAACGAACGGAACCGCCCACCGGCGTTCGCGTTTGTAAAGTCCCGGGGATACAAAGGCCCACACCTGGTAAAGAAGCCAGGGAGAAGCAATAAAGATAGAACAGAGCAGCGGGACCTTAACGTAGATCACGTTGAAGTTCTCCATGGGCGTGATCTGGACTAAATTTGGAGGGTGAATGCCCAGTTGCGTAAGTGCTTTCACGGCCGGTTCCGCAACAATGTTCCACAATTGCTTACAAAAGGCGAAGCTGATCGCGAACGCGGCGCCAAGCCCCAGGGCCGCATAAATGATGCGCTTGCGGAGTTCCTCCAGGTGTTCGAGGAAGCTCATCCGCAGCATGCCGGATTCTTCGTCGTGGGATCCGCCCTCGTCCGAAGGAGGCGGGGGAAGTTCGCCGCCACCCCCGGAACCGCCGGCCGGCGGTAAGGCGCGGCTCACCGGAGGGGGCGTGTAATAAGTCGTCGCATTCCCCGCCTGCCCGGACGAGTAGGTGTAATCGGATGACGCGTTTACAATTGTTCCGTTGTCGTGAACGTTCGCTTCACCCCGCGCTTCACCCCGCGTTTCACCCAGGGGTGAACTAGAAGGCGAAACGGGGGTGACTGGAGTGTAATCTCCGTTAGGTTCGTCGCTGGATGCCATTCCTTGTGATCAACTCTGGACGCGGGTTTCGACTGGGTCGGGCGCGGTGTGCGCGCGATCCGGCTCCGGCGATACGGTATTCTCCACAGGATGCTCGGTCAGAGAACCATTCGCGATCGTGCCGGGAGCAGGGGTCACCGTGAGTCCTTGATGACCAGCCTCAATCAATGGGGCGCCCTGAGGTGCGGAAGCGCTTTCAGTGTGAAACGGCGGTCCCATTTCCGGCAGCCGCGGATTCATGCTTGCGGGCTCGGGTTCCGGCAGGTACGGCTTGCCGGTGTCATAGGACGAATAATCGTAGTTGTAAGAATCCTGTAGCTTCGCCGCTTCCTTAACGCTGCGGGTCTCCTGTTCGAGGTTGCGCATCTCACGCTCGAACGTCGATCGCAGTTCAGTTGAAGCGCGGCGGAACTCTGTAATCGCTTTTCCCAGCATCCGGCCGAGTTCGGGCAGTTTTTTCGGCCCAAACAGCACCAGCGCAAGGATAACGATGAATACAGTCTCCGGCCAGCCAAGCGGTCCCATACGTGATTCCCCAGTTCAATTGTAGTCCGGCTCGCCTTCCAGCACGCAAACTTCCCGCAAATTGCGGTATCGCTCCGCATAGTCCAATCCATAACCGACCACAAACTCGTCCGGGATTTCGAAGCCGACGTACCGCACCGCGACGGGCCGCAGCCGGCGCTCCGGCTTGTCCAGCAGAGCCGCGATTTCGACGGATCGCGGATGACGCTGCTTCAACAGACGCGTCAGGTAATCGAGCGTTACCCCGCTGTCGACGATGTCCTCGACGATGAGTACGTGCGCATCTTCGATCGAGATGTCAAGGTCCTTCGTTAGCTGGACTTGACCGGAAGTCGTTTTTCCGCGTCCGTAGCTCGAAATGCCGATGAAATCGAAGAACGCGTCACGGTGGATCGCGCGGGCCAGATCCGCATGGAACAGGCAAGCGCCTTTAAGGATACAGATGAGGTACAGGTTTCCATCGGGGTAGTCGCGGTCGATCTCCGCGCCTATTTCCGCGACACGCTTCTGAATCCGGTCCTCAGTGAGTAAAGTGCGGAGCGCCATGAGCAAGTAGTTTACCCGTTAGCAGCCTGTGTAAAAACCGGCTCCCTCACGGTCGCGGCTCAGTAACGCAATGAGTCTACTGAGCCGCGCGCGTGAGCAAGCCGTCTTTTGCGGACTTTTGACACGGGCGGTTAGGCGACAACCACGAGCGCATCGCGGCGCACGGCTACAGCGCAGGGCTACTTAAACGCGACCCGTGGTCGAAGCACTTGTATGTTCCGCGTGATGCAGCGAGCGCTCGTATTCGTCGAAATCCTTCTGCGCCTGTTCACGGGACATACCGTAGTGTTCCTGGAGTTTACCTACCAGCTGATCTTTTTTTCCGCCAATTGTCTCCCAGTCATTGTCGGTGAGCTTGCCCCACTTCTCACGGGCCTTCCCGACGAACTGCTTCCAATTGCCTGCGATTGTATCGTTGTTCATTTGGAACCTCCGCGTTCTATGAGGCAAGACTGATGCCAAACGGATTCGCCGTGCCTTGAAACGGCGCGGACCGGCGGCGTGTAGTATTGGAGGACTCCGGAGGTCCACTGAAGTCCAATCGACAAGTCCCGCCTGCCTGGCTGATGGGTCTCTCCAACTCCTCTGTCGGACTCAATTCCGGCATTGCTTTCTTCGTCGTGCCCCAGTTGCTCGCCGCGCGGCACGTTCCTGAAGCGACGATCGCGGGCATCACCGCGGCGGCCATGTCCTCGAATTTCTGGCCGGTCGTTTTCGGCCCGATGCTCGACGTGTGGGTCAGCCGGCGATTCTACGCGACCGTGTTTGCCGCGGTTGCCTCGATTCTGGTCGTGGTCTCGATGATGAATCTGGAACATCGCGCCGTTCTCGTAGCAGCGCTGGTGTGCGGCGCCGCGGCGGCCATGCTTTGCACCACAGCCCTGTGCGGCTGGCTGTCAACGGTCTGCCCCCACAACGAGAAGAACAAACTCAGTGCGTGGGTCAATATCGCGGTTATCTCCGGAACGGGCGTCACATCCGTTCTGGGTGGCGAGATGGTTGGCCACTTGACTCTCTGGTTGGCGGCGAGTCTTCTCGGCGCACTCGTTTTTCTTCCCACCGCTATCTTCCTCCTGATTCCGTCTGAAGGCCCGGATAAACGGTTGGCAGGCGAAAGCTTCGGTCAGTTCTTTGGCGAGATTGGAGCTCTCTTGCGGCGCCGCGAGGTGCTGGTCGCCCTACTGTTACTTCTCTCCCCTTGCAGTTCGTTCGCACTAACAAACCTACTGGGAGGTCTCGGGGCCGATTTCCACGCCTCGGCGCGTGTCGTAAGTCTAGCCGGCGGCGCGGGCGCGTTCTTTCCGGGGATCCTAGGCTGCCTGTTGTTTCCTATCATCGCCCGGCGGCTGCCGCTACTTCTGTTGTATCTCGCCGACGGGATTCTCGGGAGCCTTTTTACACTAAGTCTGATCTTGCTGCCACATACTCCCGCGACCTTCACCATCGCTCTCGTCGGCGAGTACCTTTTCCAGGCTGTCGCGTTTTCAATTCAGGTCGGGATTATGTTCGAGACTATAGGTCAGCACAACCCACTGGCCGCGACTACGTTTACGCTGCTATCGGCGAGCACTTACGTACCGATCACTTACATGATGGTGGCCGACGGAAGTGGTTACTCGATGACGGGCATCGCGGGCAGCCTCGGAATGGATGCCGCAATTAGTGTGGCTTCCTGCCTGCTGATCGGTTTCCTGCTTTACCGGCTTAGCGGTAAGTCGTTCCACTTGGTTGGCCGCCGATAAACCACATATGGCCGGCGGTCACACTTACTGTCCGCGCCTTTCAAGTCGATGCGAATACCGCGACGGTGCGCGTTGGGGCCTTCGGTTTTCGCGCGGAAAAAAAACGGGGCTTTACTCGGTCCGGCGCCGGCAACCGGGTGTCTTCGGTTTGCTGCTTTACCGGCTTAGCGGTACAGAGTCTACCGACGACCAATAAATCCCCTTCTGAGCCGCGACAGTAATGGAGCTGGTGCTCCGGAAAAGAACCTTCGAATGCTTTTACCGCGCGAGAGCGGAATGCTTCTGGTGCGCACCGCTCCGTCGCCGTCGCGGCTCAGAACGCGGGATTTGCATCGTTCTA
>NZ_CAJCHS010000103.1 GCF_903970205.1 Nevskia soli
TGGCGATCGCGGTGATCGGCGGGATCTTCGCTTCGCTCGGGCTCTCGCTGATCGTCACCCCGAGCGTCAACTACGCGTTCCAACCCAAAAGTTGACAGAGTCAGCTAATTCGCTTGACAATAGCGGAATGATCGCTGAAGATGTGGCGGCCTTCCGGCGTTTCAACCGGATGTATACGCGTTTCCTGGGAACGCTCAACGAAGGGCTTCTTGACAGCGCTTTCAGTCTGGCGGAAGCTCGGGTGCTTTACGAAATCGCGAACCGCAGCTCGCCCAACGCGAAAGAGATCGCAGACGAGCTCGGGATGGATACCGGCTATTTGAGCCGCATTCTGGGCAAGTTCGAGCGGGACGGCTTGCTGAAGAGGACGGCGTCGAAGGTGGACGCCCGCCACGCCGAGTTGACCCTTACCGCGCGCGGCAAGTCCGCGTTTCGCAAGCTGGATGGCGCATCCCAGGCACAGGGACGGGCCGTTCTCGATGGGATGCCGCCGGCCACGCGGTCGCAATTCATCAACAGCTTACAGACAGCAGAACGCATTCTCAACGCGAATGCAGCGCGGCCGCCTTATGTTCTGCGCCCGCATCGGATCGGCGACATGGGCTGGGTGGTGCATCGTGAAGGAATCGTCTACGCCGAGGAATACGGATGGGACGAAACATTCGAAGCGCTTGTGGCGCGCATCGTGGACGCGTTCATTACGAACTTCGATCCGAAGTGCGAACGCTGTTGGATCGCGGAAAGGGACGGTCAAAGTATCGGTCACGTCTTTCTGGTCAAACATCCCGACGAACCGCACACGGCGAAGCTCCGTCTGTTATTCGTCGAGCCGGGCGCCCGCGGATTGGGGCTCGGCCACGCGCTGGTCAACGAGTGCGTGCAGTTTGCGCGCACCGCGGGTTACAAGAAGATCGTTCTCTGGACCCAGAGTATTCTGACCGCGGCGCATCGCATCTACGAGCGGGCTGGTTTTCGATTGGTGAAAGAAGAGCCCCACCACAGTTTCGGGAAGGACTTGGTCGGGCAGACCTGGGAACTCGATCTCGGCTGAGAGCTATTCCACTTCAACGACTACCGGCAAAGTGTGGTGCACGATGTAACCGCCGTGGTCTTTATTGTGTTCAGCGGGTTGTGTATTTCCGGCGGCGTCGGTGGCGCGAGACCGTAGCGTATAGCGCCCCGGCTTGTCGGGCCGCCATACGAATTCCCAGCGCTGCCAGGCATGCTCGTGCGCCTCGTCGATCAGCTTCGCCGCGTTCCAGAGCTTGCCATCGTCAACACTAACTTCCACTGTCGTGATCGCGGCGCCCGCGCTCCAGGCAGCGCCGAACACGCGAACAGGCGCGCCGAATGCGATGCGGTCGTTTCCGGCCGGCTGAGCTATCGTAGACTTCACGGCGATGTCACTGATCGGAACATGTTCGGGCGGCTGCCCATCGTGCGCGGACCAATAGGCGTAGTCAACCGTCTGCCAGAATCCCTGGAAGCGGTGATCGATCAGAAGAATGCGCCGGAGCCACTTGACGGACGCCATCGCATACCAGCCGGGCACAATCGCGCGGACCGGCGCCCCATGCGCGCGCGTTAACGGTTCGCCGTTCATTTCATAGGCGAGCAGGACTTCGGGCTGCCGCGCTTTGCTTAACGGCAGGCTCCGAGAGTAGGTGATCTTTGCTTTGGGATGGTCGGCTTTCTCGGGTGTTCCGGAATCGGCCCCTTCAAGGACGACATCGATAACCCCCGGTTGCACTCCGGCCCGATCGAGCACCGCGGCGAGGGGCACTCCCTTCCAGCGCGCACATCCGACGGCCCCGAGTTCCCATTGCACACCGTCCTTCTTGGGCTTGAGAAAGAGCCGCCCGTTGCCCGCGCATTCGAGGACCGCGGTATGCGTTTGTGCCGCCATCCCGCGCAGGTCGGTCAGAGTCAGGTCCACGATCCGGTGCACCGACCCTTCAATACGCAGCCGCCACGCGCCAGGATCAATCACCGGCGCTTCGAAATGGCTTCTGACGTAGAACGAGTCGTTGGGCGTCAGCACGCCATCAAGAGCGGAGAAGTGCGATTCGAGATTGTCCGGGTCGCGCTGACGGGTAATCAGCGCCGGTATCGGTTTCAATGGCATCAACTTGGGTGTCAATCAGTGGCGTGCGGAAGCAGTGTAGCGCACGTTTGCGGGCACAACGGGTAGGACCAGATAGGACAGGTGATGGGTGCTGTGAAAGATGGTTTGCTTCGCTGGAACCAGATTCACTTCATCGGCGATGGCGCGGCCCGTATTCGGGTTCCGGTCGAATCGCGGGAAATTGCTGGACGACACTTCGAGCCTCAATCGGTGCCCGCGCTTGAACACGTTCGAAGTCACTCCCAGATCGATGAAGTACTTCACCGGCTTGGTGGAATCGAGGAGTTTCGGCTTCGATAAACCGTCGCGGTAACGCGCGCGGATGATCCCGTCGGTCAGGTTGATGGCGCGCCCGTCGGGATAGACATCGATGAGCTTGCCGGTAAAGTCGGTATCGCGCGCGGTCGTGGCGGCTTCGAGAACCAGTACGATCGGCCCCGTGACTTCGACGTCCTCACGCAGCGGCGGCGTCGTATAGACCAGAACGTCGGCGCGCTTTTCCAACGGACGCTGATCCTCGGGTCCCCAGGGAAAGATCTTGTTGTTGCAGCAAACGGCGCCGCCGGCAGTCGGTACCGGATTGCGCGGATCGTAGGTGAACCCGTCGGTCTTCATCCCGCGTGGAGAGGCCTCCTCCAGCAGCACTCCGTCGCCGGAGCCCGTGTTCGCATGGCCCTCGCTCGTCAGATAGAACCGCTCGGCAACGGCACGAGCCAGCGGCCATTCATTCTCATCGCGCCAGACATTCGCGCCCATCACGAAGATGCGAACCGGCGCGGCAGCGGCCAGCGGAACGGTTTCGCCCTTGAGCCACTCGTCGAACCATTCGAGTTGCGAGCGCCGCAACGGAGGGTGGGCATCCGGTCCGAAGTCCACGGTCGTGATCCGCGTCGACATGTTGTGCGGCCAGGGTCCGATCAGAATCCGCGCCGGCGTCCCGCTTTTGCGCAGCGTCGCGAAGGCGTCCAAATCGCCTTCGACGTAGTTGTCGTACCACCCGCCGACGGAGAACACGGGCACTTTGATGGACGCCAGCTTTTCGCGAGTCGAGATCGATCTCCAAAACGCGTCGTCAGCCGGGTGATCGAAAGCCGCCTTGAGTATGTTGATTTCGCGGCCCGCAACCACCTGGTCGGCGTGGCGCTCCGGCAGGGTCCAGATGAATTTGTCGAAGGGCGGCGGGGTAAACTCGGCAGCGCGCATATTCTCGCTGACCCACTCGAGCCGGTGCCCCCACTTCATCGCGCCGCCCGGCGAGTAGAAACGATCGCGGTAATCGTCGTCTCCCGAGACCACCGGGAAGATCGCCTTCAGGTGCGGGTTATTCAGCGCGGCCGCTTTCCACTGCGTAATGCCGAGGTAGGAACCGCCGGTCATGGCGACTTTGCCGTTGGACCAAGGCTGCTCGGCGATCCAGTTGATGGTGTCGTTCCCGTCGAGGGGCTCCTGCTCGAGCGGATCGAAAATCCCTTCGCTTTCGTTGCGACCGCGAACGTCCTCAATCAGGAAGTTGTATCCATGGTCGACCAGCGCCTGGTAGTTCGGCGTGAGCTCATTGACCTTGCCGTAGGGCGTGCGCACGAGGATGGTCGCGAGGCGCGTTGCCGCTTCCGGCCGGAACAGGTTCGCGGCGAGCCGCACGCCATCGCGCATGGGAATCCACTCATGGGTCTGAGTGACCGGCACATGCGTGCTGGTTCCGGCGCTTCGGAGCGAAGGCGTCAGGGCAGCGACAATGAGGGCGCAGATGCGGAAACAGCGCATAACAGATTCCAAAACTGATCGGCGATTCGACTCGTATCGTGGTGCTGACGAACGTAAAGCGCAGCCCGGTTTCCGATAGCGGCGGAGATATCAGGGCGTCGAACGGCTAATTCCATAGTGTGCGATAGTTGAGCGCTTTCTTCAACTCCCCCGCCGATTCGGAAGCAACAGTCGTCGGGAATGCGCGAGATTTCCGGGCCGTCGGTGAGGAACACGGGCTTGCCGAGTCCCATCAGGCGAATGGCGATTCCGGACGTTTCCGCCGCGCTCGGATAGCGTAGCGCGAGCCCGGCATCCACGGCATCGGCAACGTTCCACCAGTCACGGTCCGGCAGGCGGCCGACGCGCAAAATCGTGGGAGGCTCGAGAGAAGGCGCAGCGGCTCGCGCCAGATCTTCGGACCCGAAGGTCCCCGCGAGGAGCAGGCGGGAATGCGGCAAGTCACGCTGGAGTTTTTCGAACGCGCGGAGGATCGGGAGCACGCGTTTTGTTTCGCGAAGGTAGCCGAAGATTCCGAAGACGAAGGCGTTCGGAGGGAGCTGCCAGTCGTTGCGGATGCGCGCGCGCGTGTCCAGTTGGGGCGCGTGCGGAAGGGTGAATAGATGGGGGATCTCGACAACTTCCGCGCCCGGTGCGGCAATGCGGACCCGCTCGGCCGCCGCGGGATTATGGACGACAACAGCTAGCGAGCGCTCGGCGATACGGCGCAGCATGGGCCGGTCGAAATAGCGTCGCGAGGTGGCGGACGCTGCCCGGCCGTCATACAGAGTAGCCCCGAAGTTGCGCTCCCACTCGCCATGGTTGTAGACGTACTCTTCGATGTAGCGGTCGCGATCGAGCGTGCCGAGGAAGAAGTGGTTCAGCAGGGCGTCATGCAGGATGACAACGCCGGGTGCCGTCAGCGCCCGTTCGTAAATCTCGCGATGCAGCGGGTTGTTGCCCAGATGGTAGAGGTTAACGTCGGCTTTGTGGGCATTCACGACGACGTCGCCCTTTTTCCGCAAGGCGCCGAGAAGTACTTGCGCGTAGTCCGCGACTCCCGTTCGTGCCGGCGGGAGCGGCGCATAATAACCGACGATCATGCCGGTTTGGCACGCCGGCCGAAGATCGCGGTTCCGACCCGGATCAACGTCGCGCCTTCCTCGATCGCCACTTCGAAATCGTTCGACATCCCCATGGAGAGTTTGCTCAAGCCGTAGCGTCCGGCCAGTTCGCGTAAGTGAGCGAAAGCCGGGCGGGATTGCTCGGCGTCCTCAGACCATTGGGGAACCGTCATTAGACCGAGCAGCGAAAGATTGGATGAGGCGCGTACCGCGTCCACGATCGCCGGAAGATCGGTTTCATCGGCGCCCGATTTCGACGTTTCATCGGATGTTTTCACCTCGATGTAAATGTCGAGCTTGCTTCCGGCCTCATTCAGGCGGCGCGCGAGCTTTGCCGAGTCGACGCTTTGGATCACCTGGAAGAGTTCCGCCGCTTTGCGAGTTTTGTTCGATTGCAGATGACCGATCAGGTGGAAACGCGCTCCGGGAAGGTCCCCGAGTTCGGCGCTCTTCGATTCGAATTCCTGAACGTAGTTCTCGCCGAATTCACGCAACCCCGCTTCGTAACCTGCGCGTACGACGGCCGCGGGGAAGATCTTTGTCACTCCGAGAAGCGTGATCTCATCCAGCGAGCGACCGCTGCGCGCGGCCGCTTTCGCCATCCGCTCACGAACCCGCTCTAATGCGCTGCCGACGCTTTCCACTTACCTGAATCTAGCGCCTCGCCGCTGTCGGAGGCTGCCTTATAAGTGCCTTCGAGTGCATCACCGGTCATTACGGCTTCCAGTGTGATGTTTTGGTTGCCGTCATCGCCCTGCGTTTGGTACTGCGCTTTTACCTTGGTCCCGTCGACCGCGCATGACACGGGTTTCGGAGTCACTTCCGGCTGGTCCCCGCCCCAATAGGTGAGCTTGCAGTCCCAGGCGTTGGAGCCTTTTGAGATCGCGAGGCGGAGTTTCCCGTCCGAAGACCCGCTGTCGCTGGACCATGTGCCGGTGTATTCGCCCGCGACGTCAGCGGCAAACGCGACCGGGACAAGCGAGAGAATGAGGAATGTAATCGTTCGTAGCATAGCCGGTATCAGTCTATACGGCTTGTCAGAGGCCAGGGTTCGCTAAATTGCGGGACTGAATCGCGGGAGATCAATCGGGTGTCAGCGAAAAGCGGTTTTACCGCGAGCTGATCCGCAAGGCCGATGACCGCTTCGACGCGCACCTGGTCCGGCTCAAGCTGGTCCGGCTCGCAGCCGAGTTGATCGCCGAGGAGATGACGCGATCTGCTGCTGTCGACGCTGCGGAAGAGCGTCCAGGCACTGGGCGGGAAGCTGTCCTTAGTCGCGGAACTCCCCGACCGGGCGCCCGTAGTGCACGCCTAAGATCAAAACCGATTAGCCGCGGATAAACAGTGATAAACACGGATCAAAGACGGCAAGCATTTGCCTCCATCGGCTGTCTACTACTTCCGGATTCAGGTCAAGTGTAATCGTCATGTCTCTCTTCTCTTACTGCGCCGCGGTAACTTTCCACTTGCCCGCATCCGCCGGTTTGCCGTCCGGGCCAAGCTCGCTATAGGTCCCTTCCAGCGAGCTGCCCGACATCACAGCCTCGAGCGCAATCTTCGCCGTGCCGCTGTCGGTCTCGACCTCATAGCGGCCCTTCAGCTTGGTGCCGTCAACGGCGCACGAGAAGTTTTGGGCATTGATCTCGGGTTGGTCACCAATGGAATAGGCAAGCTTGCAATCCCAGCCGTCGGAGGTTCTCCTGATGGATAAGTGCAATTTCCCGTCTCCGCCATTGTTGCTCGACCAGGTGCCCGCATAACTCGTCGCGCGGTCCACGGTCCGATCGGACTGCGGAAGCGAGAGTAGTAGAACCGCCGCAAAAAGAAACATTTGCAACTAGTTTATACGTCCGTGTTACTTCGCCGCGCTGCCGGCGATTTTTACCAGCACCGGATATGGATCGAGCGGCGTTCCCTGCCAGTAATGTTGATCCGGATTCAGCAGCGAGATCGCGAAGTGCAGATGCGGTGCATTCGCGTCAGCATCGCCCGTCGAACCCACATACCCGATTACATCTCCGGCCCGTACCAGACTGCCCTCCTGAATACCCGGCGCGTACTTATCAAGGTGGGCGTAGTAGTAACAATACTTCCGCGAATCGTCGAATTGATAAATCGTGTTTCCGCCCCGCTTACTTAGAAATAGCTTGACAATGTTGCCTTCATCAATGGCCCGGACGGGGGTCCCACGCGCGGCCATGATGTCGGTGGCTTCGTGCTTAGAGGCACCGCGCTGATCGTTGAAAGTATCGGATAACTGCTGCGCGGGGACGCCGGCAATCGGCATCACCAGTTTGCGCGCGGTCAACTCCGCAACATAGCCTGAACCGGCTGTAGTCTGCTGACCCGGCGGCGCTGGCGAAGGGATGTCCGAGCCGGGAATCGCTACTTCCGGATAGTTCAGTCCGTTCAGGTCCGGCGGATTGTCGGCCATGTGGGGCTTCGTTCCAGGTGACGGCTCTGTCGAATGACTTACCGGCGGCGTCAAGGGCTGTACTGGCCCGGCGGGCGACGGTTTGTCAACAGTTGTAACTGCCGCGGGCGCGCGGCGCGTGTAGTAGAACCAGGCCGCTCCGGCACAAACAACGATCACTACGAACGCGACGGTAAATCGCAGGAACGGTGATCGCATGTTAGTCCTCTGTGCAGGTAACCGGCGTGTTCTTAGTCACCATGCTTGCCAGTTCCATGGCGTCCCAGTTCGTCAGGCGAATGCAGCCGTGCGATTCGGTATGCCCGATCGTATGCGGATTTTCGGTTCCGTGAATCCCGTAATGCGGTTTGCTCAACCCCATCCAAACGACCCCCACCGGGCTCTTAGGACCGGGCTTGAGCGTGGCGCGATCGGACTTATTCGCCGCATCCCAAAACAAGCTGGCGTTGTAGTGAAAGTAAGGATACTTTTTGACTTCTACAATCTTCCAATCGCCGATAGGAAGCGGATCGTGCTCGCTGCCTATGGTGGCCGGATAGGTCGCGATGATCTTCCCGTCATCGCCCAGGGCTTGAACCACGCCTCGATCTTTGCTGACCTCGATTTTGGCGACATGTCCAGGTGGCGGAGTGACAATAACATTCGGAGCCACAATCTGCGCGCCCGCCTTGGTCATATCTACTCCTGGATTCAACTGCTCGAGCAAAGCGGGGGAGCAATGAAACTTTTCGCCAAGACCCTGTTGCGCGTTCTCGTAGTTCAGCGCCGGTAATTTAGCCATTTCCATCATGTCGTGAGGGATGTCCGGGGTAAAGGGTCCGGCCACATCGGCGTCCTGCAAGGTGTACTGCTGGATGGCGGGTGCTGTGTCCTGATTTAACTTCGCCCACATGTCTGCATCCACGGTGTCGGAATCCGGCATGCCGTTCGCCGCACGGTAGGCATGGATCGCGCGGCCCAGATTTTCGCCGTAGATCGCGTCGATTTCGGCAGGCGAGAAATGAGCGCGGTCCAGAAGGATCTGCGCTCGCAGGACTGCCGAGCCGGTCGAGTTGGGGCCGACCGGGTCCGCCAGGCTGCCGTTATTTACCTGGCCGACATCGGGCGGCTGCGATCTGCGTTGTACGGGTTGCCCCGTTTTCCGCGGCGATTGCGCGTACCCTACCGCAAAAACCGTAAATAGAACGACAGCGGCGTTGAACCAGCAACATTTCACACGCTTTTGTGCCGCAATTGCACTTCCACGCGGGCGAGAACATGACTCTTGACCGGCCACACAGAATGGTTATGGACCGAATCGCGATACAGCCGCCTGTCAATATTCCCGCGGTCCGCGCAGCGATTCATCACTTCCTGGAACGCGCCCGCCGCCCCGCCATCCTCGAACCGGGTGAGCCGCTGCTGCTCATCCAATCGGACTCGCTTTCACTGGAAGACCGCCCCGGCTTCCTCACGCTGAACGTCTGGGACGAAACACGCAATCTGGTTCGGCGTATCAGCGGCGTGACACGCTCGGAGCGCGGCTGCCTCGCGCTGGCGGTGCAGCGATTCGGCGGGCGGCCGGGCGAACTGCAACTTATCGACTTGGCCCATCCCCGCCACGGCGACCACGAGCGCAAAGGCTCCCGACTCATCTTCCGCGAGCGGTTCCGCCGCATGCTGGAGCGGGAACTATCGGGCTGGCGGATGGCGCGCATCTCAAGCGACCCCGACCTGGAACACACCCTCTCGCCCGCATTTCCACGCGCGCTGCTGACCCGCGGCACGCAAGCCATCGCCGCCATTGGAGCGCCGCCCGAAGCGAACGAGTTCCCGGCCATGCTCAGCTTCGGCCTGATCTGGCTCGACTACGCGCGGCGACTCCATCCCAAGCTGACCATCACCACGCTACAGTTCTGGGCGCCGTCGCCCGTTGCGCCGCTGCTCAGTTTCTATCTGCCGTTCTTCGACCCTGCGCAAGCGCGCTTCACGATGTATCTGTATTCGGACGAGGATTTCGCGATGCCGCTCGATCCGAATGATTACGGCAACGTGCTGACATCGCTTGAGCCGTGCCGCCATGCCGCCCCGCTGCCCTTTACGATTCCGTTTTCCGAGGCTCTGCCCGTCGCTTCAGGAGAAGTTAGTCTGCGCGTGGCCGGCCTCGAGTTTGCCCGCTACAAGAACGGGCGCCTGGGTAATGGGAGCGCCGCGCTCAGCCTGGAAGAAGCGCAGGCCATTGCGGCCAGCCTGCATGCGATGCGAAGTCCGGATGCCGACTCGCAGACGCTGATCTGGCAGCAGAATCCCGAGGCGTGGCTTGAATCGATTGTTCGTTCGAATCTTGAAACGGTGGAAGCGTCGCTCGCCGTCTCGCCGGTTTACGGACAGGTTCCGGCGATTGCGGCGCAAAACCGCACCGTCATCGACCTTTTAGCGGTGGATTATGCCGGCCGCCTCGCCGTCCTGGAACTGAAAGCCTCGCCGGATCTGCACCTGCCGCTACAGGCGCTCGATTACTGGATTCGCGTCAAATGGCATCTGGATCGGGGCGAGTTCGGCAAGCTCGGCTATTTCCCCGGCATCGAGTTACGGCGCGATCCGCCGCGTCTGCTGTTGGTCGCGCCGGCACTTCAGTTTCATCCCTCGATGGAGACAATTCTGCGATTCCTGGCGCCGGAGATCGACGTGGTGCGCATTGGACTGAGTGCCGACTGGCGCGAGCGTCCGCGGGTCATGTTCCGCTTAGTCGGCGCGGAACGCCCGGTGTAGCAGAGCCCCTCCACCGACGCGGCGCGGGTCGAACCGGACTCTGGGTGAGCAAGCTGACGATCCACGAGATCTGGCTGGACGCATTCAGCACGTCGCGGGGCGCCACTGCCGGTCTGCAGCGCGTCTCGGATCTGGACGCCGCGCCGGACTACAATGTGTATAGAAGGTTCTCTGGATACACATCCATGCGGACGAACATTGTGATCGACGACCGGCTAATGCGGGACGCGCTTCGTGCGACCGGCTTGAAAACCAAGCGGGAAGCGGTGGAATTGGGGCTGCAAACGCTTGTTCGCTTGAGAAAGCAGGCCGAGATCCGGCGGCTTCGCGGGAAACTGGAATGGCGCGGAGATCTCGATGAATTGAGGCGCGACAAGTGATCGTTGTCGATTCCAGGGTGTGGATCGATTACTTCAATGGAGTCATTACGCCGCAAACCGAGAAGCTCGATCGGTTGCTGGGTACAGAAGAGTTAGCGGTCGGCGACCTGATCCTGACCGAGGTGCTCCAAGGTTTTGTGAAGGATAAAGACTTTCACGTCGCAAAGGAAGTCCTTACGAGCCTGCTGATCATCGAGCTGGGAGGCAGGGACATTGCCATGCAGGCTGCCAAGAACTTCCGGTCCCTTCGTAGGCTTGGCGTAACCGTGCGAAGCACGATCGACGCGTTGATCGCGACGCGATGTATCGAGAGTGGATATCGGCTCCTACATAACGACAGAGATTTCGATCCGTTCGCGGAGCGGTTAGGGCTGCGCGTCGTATAAGCCTTGCATCGACTTACTTCTTCAGAGAAGGCGTTGCAGCGATAGGATCAAGAATCGAGCGCGGATCGATAGCCGTTACCATCCAATGCTTCCCTTCCTTACGCGCACTTACTTTCACCCGCATGCGCCGTCGAGTAACTACCTGCAAGCCATCCTGCGATGTACACATCAGGAACCAATCGACTGTATCGACGGCCTGCTGATCGTCACCCGTCTCTTCGAGTACATCCAGACTAGCCGCGACATCCTGCTGCGCGGTAAGTGCATTTACGTTCGCCTCGATATCATAGTAACCGGGCGTACTCTTATCGAGGTAGGCCATGAATTTCACGCCGTCGTTGTCACTTAGCGCCGCAGCCATGGCGGTCAAGGTATCGCACGCGCGGCACGGCTCCTGATCCGGATGGAATGCGAGTAAGGACAGCAAGGCGAGAATCATGTCCGGTAACTCCCGTTGATCTCGATATAACCTTCGGTAAGATCGCAAGTCCAGAAGATAGCTTTCCCTTTTGCTGGGCCGCCGATGGCGAACTGAATCAGGCAATCCGGCGCGTGGAGCTTCAACTTCAAGTCCGCTTCATCGAAGGGCGCGGCTAAACCCGCCCGGCAGACCGGCACAGCCTGCAGGGTAATCGCGACCTTGGCCGGATCGAACGCGATGCCCGCATTCCCGGCGGCACACAGGACGCGTCCCCAGTTCGGATCGGACCCCGCGACAGCCGTTTTCACCAGCAGCGAGTTCGCGATGGAGCGGGCAATCTGGCGCGCGGCATCATCGGTCGGCGCGCCGCTGACTTCGATCGTGATTAGTTTGCGTGCGCCTTCGCCATCGCGCGCAATCGACTTAGCCAGGTTGCACAGTAAGATGGTTAAACCTTCTTCAAACAGGGACATTTCGGCCGGATCGGGCCGCACGCCGCTGGCGCCGTTCGCCATCACGATCAAGGTGTCGTTGGTGGATGTGTCGCCATCGACCGAGATCGAACTATACGACTTGGTATTGGCGCGTTTCAGCATGGCCTGGAGCGGCGCAACGGGAATCGATGCGTCGGTGAATACGAAGCCGAGAGTTGTGGCCATGCGCGGCTGGATCATCCCGGAACCCTTGGTCATTCCCGCCAGGCGCACCGTCCCACGGCGCAACGGTACTTCGCCGAACGCCTCTTTGGGCACCGTGTCGGTGGTCATAATGGCGCGCGCGACGCGGCTGAAGTCGTGCCCTAAACCGGCTTGCAGCTCGGCGAGCCGGGAGGTGATCAACCGGGCGTCGAGTTCCATGCCGATCACGCCCGTGGAAGCGAGCAGCACGTGGTGTACGGGAAACCGGAGTAACTTCGCGGCGGCTTTACAGCATTCGAGCGCAACCTTATCGCCGGTGCGCGTGGCGCAGTTGGCGTTGCCGGAGTTCACGAGCAAAGCGCCTGCTTTGCCTTTCGAAGCTTTGACATGCTTGCGCGA
>NZ_CAJCHS010000104.1 GCF_903970205.1 Nevskia soli
TAGAATCTCCACCGATGCTCCGCCGCGAATTCCTAACCGCGCTAGCCGCCGCACCCCTGCTCCGTTCCGACACCCCACCTCTCCCCGTCAAGCTCGGCATCGACCTCTTCAGCCTTCGCTCCCAAGGCTGGACGCCGTTCCAATACCTCGATTACTGCGCCCGCCAGCACGCCAAAGTCGTCCACTTTTCCGAGATCCGCTTCATCGGCAGCCTCGACCCCGGCAACCTCCGCAAGGTCCGCGCCCACGCCACGGAACTCGCCATCGAAGTCGAAATCGGAATGAAGTCGATCTGCCCGTCCTCCAAAATGTTCGACCCGAAAGCCGGGACCGCCGAAGAACAGATTTCCGCCATGATGGATGCGGCCACCATCGTCGGATCGAAAATCGTCCGCGCCGTTCTCGGCAGCGCCGACGACAGGGCCACCGCGCCCATCGAGAAGCACATCGAGAACACCGTGGCCGTCTTGCGCAACATCCGGTCCCGCGCCCTCGATCACAACCTGAAAATCGCCATCGAAAACCACGCCGGCGACATGCAGGGCCATGAGCTGAAAATGCTGATCGAAGCCGCGGGCCCGGATTTCGTCGGGGCCTGCCTGGATTCCGGCAATCCGACCTGGACCCTGGAAGATCCTCACGTCACGCTCGACGCCGTCGCGCCTTATGTCCTGACCAGCCACGTGCGCGACAGCGCCGTATGGAAGACGCCCGGGGGTGCCAACGTGACCTGGGTCCGGATGGGCGAAGGGAACGTCGATATCGACTCCTATGTGCGCAAGTACGCGGCATTATGCCCCGGCCGCGCGCTGTCCCTCGAATCGATCGTCTTCGGTCCGCGCAAATTCCCTTATCGCGACCCGAAATTCTGGGCCGCCTACCGCGACATCCCCGCCTGGGATTTCGAACGGTTCGAAGAACTGGCCGAGCATGGAACGCCGCGCCCCGACGAGCCGTGGGATCGGCCGAACGGCGTCGTCAAAGAACGCGAAGACCTGGAAGCGAGCCTCGCCCACACCAAGCGGCTGCTGAATCTTGAATAGCTTACGCCAGTACCAAAGGGTGCCCGGCGAAATCGTTTGTATAGTACAGTGCAGGTGAGCGGCGTGCTGTTTCGGAACAGTTCGCCCGTTTGCGCCGGACTGCGGTCCAGACACCGAGCCAAAGGTGTACGTTTTCACTTAGCCGATTAGAGGATTGGTCCGGCATCCGGGTACGATTGAGGAGATATTTAAGGTATGGGGCACTACCGGGTCTTGATCGTGGACGACGACGAGGCCATCTGCAAGATGCTCGGTCGTTTCCTCGATCATCTCGGCTATTCGGTCGAGCTCGCTCAGAACACCGGGCAGGCGATCGCGCTCCTGGATCAGACTTGGTTCGATCTGGTGCTCACGGACGTGCGCATGCCCGGCGCGGACGGCATGGAACTGCTGGCGTGGATCACCAGACACCGACCCGACACCGGTACGGTAATGCTGAGCGGCTGCGACGATCTGAAACTTGCCGTGCGGGCGATGAAAGCGGGAGCGCTCGACTACATCGAGAAGCCCTTTGCGCTTGCCGACGTGGGCGAAACCATCGGGCGCGCGATCGGCCGGAAAAAGGAGTCGGTGGAACGGTTGCATTACCTTGAGGGACTCGAACGAACGCTGAAGGAGCAGTCTGGACATTTGCGCGACACGCTCGATCAACTCCACGAAGCTTCCGAGGAAACGCTTGAGGCGCTGGTCACCGCGCTCGATGCGCGTGAACGCGAAACGCAGTCTCATTCGCAGCGGGTCAGCGAGTATTCGGTCCGCCTCGGCGAAGAGCTGGGTCTGCAGCCTGCCGAACTGGAAGTGATCCGGCAGGGTTCCATGCTCCACGATATCGGTAAAATCGGCATCCCCGACCGAATTCTCCTGAAGCCGGAAAGGCTTACGGCCGATGAGTGGGTCGAGATGCGAAAACACCCGGAAATCGGCGCCTGGATTGTGAACGGCGTCGACTCGCTGAAACCTGCGTCGGATATCGTGATCGCCCATCATGAGCGCTTCGATGGCCAGGGATATCCGCATCATCTCGGGGGCGAAACGATTCCTCTCGGAGCCCGCCTCTTCGCCGTGGCGGACACGCTCGACGCTGTTCTTTCGGACCGCCCGTATCGCAGCGGAAGCACCTACCAGGCCGCGCGCGAGGAAATCGAGCGCAACGCGGGCACGCAGTTCGATCCCGAAATCGCCGCCTGCTTTTTGCATGTCCCGGCTTCTGCGTGGGATGACATCCGCGAGCGCACCTGCTCCCGGTACCCGTCCAGCCTGGTCCTCACATGAGTGTCCTCACATGAGTGTTCTCCCATGAGTTCCCTCTCATGAGCAGCGTTCCCAAGCCGGTGAAAGCGGCGCACTCCCGGGCGCTCTTCGATGCGGTTCCCGAGCCTCTTTGGGTCGTTCGCCTGTCGGATCTGAAGCTCGTGCGGGTGAACGATGCGGCCACCGAGCGCTTCGGCTACAGTCGTGAGCGATTCCTGAACATGCATCTCGGCGATCTGCATTCGCCCGAGGATACCGCTCGCCTTCTGGAATCCGCTGAAACCCGCGACACCTCCTCCACCGGTTTGCGCGGCTGGCGTACCAAACGCGCCGACGGACAGAATATCGATACCGATCTTTCCGTCCGGTTCCTGGACTTCGAAGGTGAAGAGTGCGCCCTGATCTGCGTGCTCGATATGACCGCCCGCAAAACTCTCGAAGAACGGCTCCGTCAGGCCGGCAAGATGGAAGCGATCGGCATGTTAGCCGGCGGCATCGCGCACGACTTCAACAACCTGCTCACCATCATTTCCGGCTACAGCCAGTTGTTGATGACCGGCGTTTCCGATGCGGACCGGACCTCGCTCGAACAAGTCCTGAAAGCCAGCGAGAAAGCCGCCCAGCTCACCGGTCAGCTGCTGGCGTTTTCGCGGCGGCAGGAGCTTCAGCCCCAGCTTCTGGATATGAATCGCATCATCGAGGGGATGTCGACCATGCTGCGCCGCCTGATCGGGGAGCACATTGAACTCCGCCTGGCGCTCACGCCCGATCTCGGCGCGATTTACTCCGATCCCGGCCACATCGACCAGGTGATTATGAATCTGGTCGTCAATGCGCGCGACGCTTTGACCCAGGGCGGCCATCTCATCATCGAAACCGCGAACGTCGATCTCTCCGAAGACTTTGCGTGGCGCTGCCTCGGCGTTCCCCCCGGTAGCTACGTCATGCTGGCCGTGATCGATAACGGAATCGGCATGGATTCCCGTACCCGCGCCCGCGTCTTCGACCCATTTTTCACCACGAAAGAACCCGGCCGCGGCACCGGGCTAGGCCTTTCGACCGTCTACGGGATCGTCAAACAGGCCAACGGAACCGTGGATCTGGTCAGCGAACCGCAGCGGGGAACATCGGTCAAGGTCTATTTTCCACGCGTTGGAAACACGGTCCAGCCCGATGCGCCTGTCGAGCACGAATTCAGCGAAGGCGATAGCGACGGGGAAACGATCCTGGTGGTCGAGGACGAAGACGCGGTGCGCCGTCTGGTTCGAGCCACTCTGGAGCGTTCCGGTTATCGTGTGTTGGTGGCGGAGAGCGGCGCCGACGCCCTCCGGATTGTCCGCGAAACTCCCCACATCGACTTGCTCGTGACGGATCTGGTGATGCCCGAAATGAGCGGCGTTCAGGTCGCTGAGCGCCTGCGCGAAATCCATCCAGCGATACAACTGCTCTTTATGTCGGGTTATACCGACCGCTCCATCCAACGCACCGATGCCCTTTCCCAGGAGACTGAGTTTCTGCAAAAGCCCTTCACGCCGGCCGTCCTGATTTCCAAAGTTCGGGAAATCCTCGGGCGAGCGAACGGCGGCAATACGATGACCTCCGGGTCCGTTCAATAACTGAGTCGCGACTACAGTACCGAGCTGCGACGGCGACGGAGCGGTGACTACAACGGGCTCCTACGGTCGCACCACCCGCATCGTCCGATCCCACCTTGTCTTCGTAAAAAAGTGCGTCGCCAGGTCGAACAGGTGATCCACATTCACCGCATCCGTTAGTTCCTTCTCCGAAGCCTGATAAGACCACCACACCAGCACCGGTTTGCCGATGATATTCTCCGCGGGCACGAAACCCCAATAGCGGCTGTCCGACGAGTTATCGCGGTTATCCCCCATCGCGAAATATTGCCCTTCGGGAACCACCAGCTCGCCGCCCTGCACGCAGCACGCGAGCATGCGCAGCGCCGGACCGAACATCTGTTCGCGCGGCGGCTCGCCCGAAGGGAAGTTATCGCGGTACGTATCGGGGGGAAATATCGACTGCGTGTAGCTCTCCGTCACTGCCTGGCCGTTGCGGAAGAGCTTGCGGTTTTCAAAGTGAATCCGATCGCCCGGAATGCCGACGACGCGCTTGACGAAGTTCTGCTTCGGGTCCACCGGATAGCGGAACACGATGATGTCTCCGCGCCGCACCGGCTCATAGGGCAGCAGGTGACCGGTCAGATGGCCCGGCGGCGCATAGGCCAACTTATCGACAATCACATGGTCGCCCGTCATCAAAGTCGACTCCATGGAAGCGGATGGAATCACGAACGGCTGAGCGATCGTGCTCGTCGCGAACACCAGAATCAGGATGTTGAAAACCCATTCGGCCAAAGCAGCTACGCGCATATTCGACAGAATCTACGAGGGTGCGCACCGATTTGTTCCTTCGGCTGCTATATGTTTCGAGACGACCCATCCAACAGTCGGTGCGCGTGATGACAGCCTCGCTTCAGAAAGACAGACAATCGGCGCGTATCGCCATCGTTGAGCGGCACATTCAATTTGAGAACGAGCATGACCTTGAAGGCGTACTCAGCACCTTCGGTGAGAATGCGCAGTATGACGACGAACCGTGGGATGAACACTACAAAGGTCGGAACGGAGTCCGCCTCTTCTACCAACAACTAATGAGTGCCCTGCCCGATTTAGAAATCGATATTCAGCGGCGCCATGTGGCCGACGAAGCCGTGCTGGTAGAAGTGTTGATTCGGGGCACGCACCTCGGTGCGTGGCGAGGCCTTCCGGCAACGGGGCGGCGAATCCAATTCCCGCTTTGTGGTGTATATACGTTTGATTCCGACGATCATCTGGTTGGTGAAAGAATCTACTATGATCGCGGGACGGTATTGAAACAGCTCGGCGTCTTTCACGAGCCCGGAACTGTTTTGGGGCAAATTTCCACCTTGGTAGCGCATCCAATTACGATTGCGCGTGCGTTAGGGAGAAATCTCCGCCAATACTTCCCCGGCCGGCGAAGGACGTGAAGCGTCTTGTTCGATAGAATTCTACGGTAGTGCGCACCTATCTGTTCCTCCTCGCGGCCGCCGCGCTTCTGAACGCATCGGATCCGCGCGCCAAAGTGACCGACTACCCGGCCCACGCGGAATCCACTGGCGTGGCGATCGGCGCCGAGTACCTGGTGCATAGCTATGGCGACGGACACCAGATGCTAACCGCGCCGGATTTTCTGGTGGTCGACACGGCCGTGTATCCGAAGGGCGCCCCCGTCACGATTCACGAATCCGACTTTCTTCTACGCATCACTCCCCAGAAAGGCGATCCGTTTCTGGTGCAGGCGCAAGCCCCGCAATTCGTCGGACTGGGCGGCGCCTTTCAAGGTCTCGGCGCCGGCGGTGCAACCCAGCCCCGCGCACCGGGCGACCCCGGAGTGCATCAGCCCCCCATCCCGCAAGGCACGCCGAACGCTGCTGGAGAAATCGAGCCCGAATCTCCCAGCCAGGTCGCCGTGCGCACAGCTCTTCCCGAAGGCGAGACCCGCTCCGGCCAGGCCGGCTTCCTCTTCTTCCCGTACTCCGGAAAGACCAAGAAGCTCAAGGGTATCGATCTAATCTATAAGTCGGCGGGTGGCGAAGTAGTCGTCAAACTGTTCTAGGTGGGCGCGGAGTAACTCAATCCAGATTCGAGCGCTTCACCGTCAGGTTCACGGAAGTCGCCTTGGGTACAAAGGTAGGCCCGGCGTTTCACCGGATCGAGCAACCAGATAACACTTCAATGCATATTCGGCGGCCTCGAAAAGCAGCCTCAACCTCTTGTTCCCGAGAGACAAGGCACACATCGGGAACTCGAAAACGGGTAGCTGAAACTCGGATGCGTTGTTCCGGGAGTACGCGGATGTTCCATTCGCGTTGGTGCCTAAGTTCCGCTCGATCAGCTGCCCCTCCAGCATTTCCCGATCGGGCCGGTAGCTTGTACTCAAGTATTCCCCGACGGAGACTAATGCCGAAGTCGCCATGACTTTGGCTTAGTCGAAAAACACCGCTTGCTGACGCGCGCGGCTCCGTAGACTCACTAAGTTATGTTCGTTCGAGGACATGGGTAACAGAGCCGCGACGGTGACGGAGCGGTTAGTACCACGGGCTGCTAGACTACTTTCGCGCGCGTGCGTGGAGCATGGCTTCAATGCCATCGCGCGTATTGGCCGCGTTCTTCGCTCCGGCAAGGAAAGTCAAGGCAGCAACG
>NZ_CAJCHS010000105.1 GCF_903970205.1 Nevskia soli
ATGGCTGATCGAAGACCATGCCGGGCTGAAGATCGAGGAAAGCATCGAATCCGACGATCACCGCTTTATCGCGGCGATTTGCTCGAAGTGAACGCCTTACAGCGCCCAGCCGTACGCGTGCCAGAAGAAGTAGACGGTCATTACGGCGCCGGTGCAAATCACAAAGATCCGGACCGCCTGGCCGGGCAGCTTCTGCGCGAAAAGCGCGCCGAAGTAACCTCCGGCAATGGCGGCTAACATCATGATCAGAGCTTCGCGCCAGTAGACTTTACCGGCCGTCACGAAAACAACGACGGCAACGGCGTTTAAGCTTCCCGACAGTAGTGATTTGAGGCCGTTCATGGCGTTGATCTGGGTCATCCCGAATACGGCAAACGCGGCCAGCATCAAAATGCCGATACCGCCGCCGAAGTAACCGCCGTAAATCGCAATAATCAACTGCGAGATGGAAAGGGCGGCGAAACCGAAATGAAAGTGCCGCTTGATCGCCGCCCCAAGGCGCTTGCCAAAAGCGAACATGAGCGTCGCGAATAACAAGAGCCAGGGAGTGATTGCCACGAACGTGTTTTCCGGAGTTACCAGGAGCAGCGCCGCTCCGACCATTCCCCCGACGACGCTGATGATCAGCATGGCGCGCAAGCTGATGCCTTCCAGATGCCCCCAGGAGCGCCGGTACGAGTACACGCTGGCGAACGATCCCGGAAAGAGAGCGACGGTGCTGGTCGCGTTCGCGATGACAGCCGGTAATCCGACGAACACCAGCGCCGGAAACGTCAGGAAGCTGCCGCCGCCCGCCACAGAGTTCAATGCACCCGCGAAGAACGCGGCAATCAACAGCAGAATGATGTGGAGCATGGTCAGTAGCCCGCCTCCAGAGCCTGCGCGAGGTCGGCCTGCAGATCGTCCACATCTTCGACGCCGACCGAGAGCCGCACCAGCGTGTCGCCGATCCCCGCCGCCCGGCGCTGCTCCGCCGGTATCGACGCGTGCGTCATGATGGCCGGATGCTCGATGAGGCTTTCCACTCCGCCGAGGCTTTCAGCCAGCGCGAACACGCGGCAGTGCTCCAGGAACTTGCGCGCGTTCTCGATGCCCCCGCGTAGGATCGCCGTGATCATGCCGCCGTAAGCGCTCATCTGCCGCTGCGCCAGCGCATGTTGCGGGTGCGATTCGAGCCCCGGATAGATCACCTGTTCGACGCGCGGGTGCTGCTCCAACCAAGCGGCCAAGTGAGCCGCGTTCTCGCAGTGGCGCTGCATACGAAGGTGGAGCGTCTTGAGCCCGCGTAAGACCAGAAATGAATCGATGGGAGCGCTGATTGCGCCGACTGCATTTTGCAGGAAGGTGAGGCGCTCGGCCAGTTCGGCATTTCCGGTGACGGCCGCGCCGCCAACGATATCGGAATGACCGTTCAGGTACTTTGTCGCAGAGTGGATCACGATATCGAAGCCGTGTTCGATGGGGCGCTGCAGATAGGGACTGGCGAAGGTATTGTCGCAGACCGAGATCATCCCGTGTTCACGCGCGATCGCGGCAACGGCTTGCAAATCCACCAGATTCAAAAGCGGGTTGGAAGGAGTCTCGATCCAGAGCATGCGGCTGCGCGGCTGAATCGCCGTGCGCACGCTCTCCGGATCGGTCAGGTCGAGGAAGGTGAACGAGAGCCCCGCGGAACGGCGGCGAACGCGCTCGAAGAGCCGGAAAGTACCGCCGTAAAGATCGTTGTTGCAGATGATGTGATCGCCGGAATCGAGCAGATCGAGCGTGGTCGCCATCGCCGCTAACCCGGACGCGAAAGCGAACCCGTGCGTGCCGTTCTCCAGAGCGGCCACGCAGCGTTCGTAGGCAAATCGCGTGGGATTGTGGCTCCGCGAATACTCGAAACCCTTATGGACCCCCGGGCTTTGCTGGACGTAGGTCGACGTGGCGTAGATGGGCGTCATGATCGCGCCGGTGGTGGGATCGGGTGGCTGGCCCGCGTGGATGGCTTTGGTGCCGAATCCGGTGTTTGGTGGGAGCGAGATCATAACAGAATAGAATGCCTTATCCGAGGAAGGCATTCGGGTTCGGCCGCTTCTTTTCACATGTTTCGTTCATTTCACTTGTTGCATTTAACAAAAAGACCGTGCTACGCTTGTGTCATGAATGCCGCCGTTGAATCTCCAAACCGCCAATTCGCCCCCACCAACCAGGAAGCTGCTGTCGCCCGTGCTTCGGGCCGGCTTCTTTCGCGTTATGCGGGGCTGAACCACTCGTTGACTCTTCGCGTGATGGATGCCGGCCAGGAGCAACCCCTCGAATTACCCGCGGGCGCCGTCTCCCTCCTGAGAGATATCCTGGACGCGATGGCTGCCGGCCGCGGAGTCTCACTCATTCCGGAGAACGCCGAATTGACCACGGTTCAGGCGGCTGCGGTTCTAAACGTCTCGCGTCCATTCTTAATCAAGCTGCTCACCGAGCGCGCGCTTCCTTTCCGCAAAGTCGGCAAGCACCGCCGTATCCGAATGGAAGATGTGATGGCGTATAAGAACCAAATCGACCGTGAGCGCGAGGCCGTGCTCGATGAGCTCGCCGCCGAAGCGCAGAAGAACGATATGGGCTATGCCCGTTCGTGAGTCACTACGCGGCGTTGCTTGACGCGAACGTACTTTACCCAGCGCCGCTTCGTGATCTGCTTCTGCAACTCGCGGTCACGGACATATTCAAAGCACATTGGTCGGCGGACATCCACCGCGAGTGGATCGAGGCTTTGCTGCGGAACGAACCGCACCGCGACCGCGCCGCGCTCGAACGCACCCGCGATCTGATGGACAAAGCGACGCGCGATTCAGTGATCACCGGCTACGAGTCTCTGGTCCCGTCCATCGAACTCCCGGATCCGGATGATCGCCACGTTCTTGCCGCAGCGATCGTGGGCCGCTGCGACGTTATCGTAACTCAAAATTTGAAAGACTTCCCGGAAGACGCTCTCGCCCCTTTCGGCATTAACGTTCAGCATCCCGATGAATTCTTGTGTAATCACTTAAACCTGGCGTCAGGACTGGTCTGCGGCGCTGTCCGGAAGGTTCGCCTCAGGTTAAAGAATCCACCTTTCACAATCGATCAATATCTGGAAACTTTGATCCGCCAGGGATTACCGGAGACCGTTTCCGGACTTAGCGCTTTCGCGGAGCTCTTATAGAAGCGCCGGAATCCGGTTTATCTACTTCATCCGGCGCCGCAGGTGCGCCAGCAGATCCGAACGCGTGATCAACCCCAGGAACTTCTCGTCCTCGATCACCAGCGCGACCATGCCCCGGTCCAGAATCCGCACCACATCTTCAAGCGTCGCGGATGCCGGTATCGTCTCCAAACGGCTCGTCATGGCCGTCCGCACCGGCCGCCGGAACCGGCTCTCATGTCCCTGCACCGCGAAGAGAACATCGGACTCATCCAGAATCCCCACGCATTGGCCTTCATCAATCACCGGCACCTGCGAAACATCCGCCAGCCGCATTCGTTGGAAGGCCGCCAGCAGCGAGTCCTCCGGCGAAACCGTGATCAGGCTGCCCTCTTCGTAGCGCCGCGTCAGCAGGTCGCGTAGGTCGCCCGTCTGCGGCCGTTTGATGTAGCCCTGGTCGATCATCCAGTAGTCGCTGTACATCTTCGAGAAATACTTGTTGCCGGTGTCGCAGATGAACGTGACCACCCGCTTCGGCGCCGTCTGCTCCTTGCAAAAACGAATCGCCGCGGCGACCAGGCATCCGGATGACGACCCGCCCAAAATCCCGAAATTGCGCAGCAGCGAGCGCGCGGTCTCGAAGCTTTCTGAATCGGAGATGGAATAGGCTTTCCGGACACGCGAAAGATCGGCGATCTGCGGGATGCAATTCTGCCCGATGCCCTCCACCGCATACGAGCTCTCCGGGCCCGGCATCCCCTCGCGGATGATGCCGGCGAGCGCCGAGCCTTCGGGATCGGCCAATACCAGCTCCGTGGCGGGGCTCACGCGCGCGAAGAACCGGCTTAATCCCGTGATCGTCCCACCCGACCC
>NZ_CAJCHS010000106.1 GCF_903970205.1 Nevskia soli
GAGCCAGCCGTTTCCACAGTGATCCCGGGAATGCGATCGCTGAATAGCGTGCAGCAGAATGTGCGCGCACCCATGCTGGGACCGCTGCCGGAGCAGACCCTCGCCTTACTTCATCGGCATGCGTGGGAGAAGAACTTCTACGATTAAAAGCGCCTCCACTTCGCTGCTCATTGCGGTTCTTGGCTGCGTGTCAGTTGAAGCGCGAGAGCCGGTCCGCGCGCGCCACGCGATGGTCGTGACGGTGGAGCAGCACGCGACGGATGTGGGCGCCGCCGTGCTGCAGAACGGTGGGAACGCGGTCGATGCGGCGGTCGCGGTTGCGTTTGCGCTGGCGGTGACGCACCCCTCGGCGGGCAATTTAGGCGGCGGCGGATTCATGCTGCTGCGCATGGCGGACGGGCGCACGACGTTCATCGATTTCCGCGAACGCGCACCTGGAGCGGCTTCGCATGACATGTATCTGGATGCGGACCGGAATGCGACGAAAGATAGCCAGATCGGGTACCGCGCCTCGGGAATTCCCGGGACCGTCGCGGGGATGGCTTACGCGCATGCGAAGTTCGGCAAGAAGCCCTGGAATGAACTGGTGCAGCCGGCGGTCGATCTCGCGAAGAACGGGTTTCCGGTTTCGTGGGGACTGGCCAACATGTTCACGCTCGACAACATTGCCGAGAAGCTCGCCGAGTTCCCGGAATCGAAGCGCATTTTCTTAAAAGGCGGCGCGATGCTGGAAGCCGGCGACGTGCTGACGCAGCCGGAACTGGCGGCGACTTTGGAGCGTATACGGGATCGCGGCGCGGACGATTTCTACCATGGGCAGACGGCTCACCTGCTGGCGGCGGATATGCAAGAGCATGGCGGCTTAATCACCGAGCAGGACCTCGCCGACTACAAGGTGATCGAACGGCGGCCGCTTACCGGGTTCTATCATGGGCACACGGTCGTAACTGCGCCTCCGCCGAGTTCGGGCGGGATCGGAATCCTCGAGATGATGGGAATCCTGGACGGAACCGACTATACGCGAACGGGCGCCGGTTCCGCGCGCGAACTCCACTACCTGGCGGAAGCCATGCGGCGCTTCTTCGCTGATCGGAGCCAGTATATGGGCGACCCGGAGTTCAATAAGGTGCCGGTAACGGAGTTACTCGACCCGCACTATCTGGAAACGCTCCGGGCGTCGATCCAGCCGGAGAAAGCCACACCGAGCAGCGAGATTCGACCGGGCAAGATCGAGTTAGTGGAAGGTTCGCATACAACGCACTATTCGATAGTGGACGCGGCCGGTAATGCCGCCGCGGTGACTTACACATTGAACGATAGTTTCGGCTCCGGAGTGACCCCGGCGAAGTTAGGGTTTCTGATGAATGATGAGATGGATGACTTCGCGCCCAAGCCCGGTGAACCGAACGGGTTCGGGTTAGTGCAAGGCGAAGCCAACTCGATTGCGCCGCATAAGACTCCGCTATCGTCCATGAGTCCGACCATGCTCGTGCGCGATGGAAAGCTGGAAGCGGTGTTGGGAACGCCGGGCGGTCCGACTATTATAAATTCGGTGTTGCAGGTGGCGCTGAACATCATCGACTTCGGAATGAATGCGCAGGAAGCGGTGGACCAGCCGCGCATCCACGAGCAGTGGATGCCCGACCGGCTGCAGGCCGAAATGTCGTTCTCCCCGGATACGATTCGACTGCTGGAAAGCTATGGCTACGAGGTTCAGTTGAAGCGGCGGATTGGCGAAATGGCGGTGGTTCTGGTCAGGAACGGATGGCTCGAAGGCGCTCCCGACGGCCGCACCGAAGGCACAGCTAAAGGATTCTAACCATTTGAAACGCGTACTTTCGACGCACCTATTCGCGAACCAGCGCCTGACAACCTCGCTGTTGAATAAGATCCAGCAAGGCGGATTTTCCACTATAGAAATCTTCTGCACGCGACAGCACCTGGACTATCTGGATAAGTCTCAGATCCGGGATTTAGCCCATTGGTTCCGGGAAGCCGACATGACGCTGCGTTCGCTGCACGCGCCCATGCATACCGATACGATGTGGGGCCGTAGCGGGCCGGATACGCACCTGAATATCTGCGAGCGCGTGAAGGCGAACCGGATCAAATCGGTCGACGAGATCAAGCGGGCGATTGAAATAGCCGAGAGTATTCCGTTCAAGTATCTGGTCCAACATATCGGAGTTAGCGGCGAAGAGTATAGCGATCACAAGGTAGAAGCGGCGTTTAACTCGCTCGAAGAGTTATCGATTTTCGCCAGGCAGCGCGGCGTGGAAATCCTGCTGGAAAACATCCCGAACGAGCTGTCGTCGGCCGAGGCACTGGTGCGCTTCTTAAGTATCACGCACTTACAGTTATCCTTCGTGTTCGATACCGGGCACGCCAATCTAGGCGCGGGCGTGGAGCATGAGTTCGAGCTGATGAAGGATCGTATCGCGTCGCTGCATTTGCATGACAACGACGGCAAGAAAGACTTACATCTCTTCCCGTTAGTCGCCGAAGGCGGGACGATCGACTGGCAGCGCACCATGGAATTACTCCGCGAGCGGCCGGATCAGTATCCGCTGATGCTGGAGTTGAAGGAAGTTCCTGAGTGGGGGAATGGGTTGGAGAAGGCCAAGGAGTCTTTCTCGAGGTTGGAGGATCTGTAAGCCTTGCCGGTGTCATCGCTGCTCCTTCTCATGGGCGCGATGAGCCCTTGATGACAGCGCGTTCCGAGTCGCAATCAGAGTCGATTCGAGCGACGTTCGAGGGAACCCCTTAAGAATCGGGGTGACCAACCAACCGAGGCCGGGTGGGACGTCCCGCGTAAGAGAGATGGCCTCGCACTCGATGATTAACCCGTCGCGTACCTGCAGAAAGCTCCAGTAAGCGTTCATGCGCCATAGGAACCCGTCGTCATCGCCCTCGCGCCGGCGGTGTTCATGCGGAGTGTCGGGCGCGTCGACCTGCCATATGTGTGCGCTTCTCGAGTAGCCGTAGCCGCCGCCATAGCCCCGGTTTGTCGCGATCAAACCGGCTTGAACCCGGTATTCCGCATCGAACACGACAGTAACCGCGACTTGCTTCTTAAGACGCATGGCGAGCGTGACTACCGCGCCCTCCTTGCCTATTACCCGGGATGAGACGACATCAGGCCGGTAATAGCTGGAGAGATGGTTGTAGTCATCCAGTAAAGCCAGCATGTCGTCGCGGGTAGCGCCGTGAACGAACGCTGCGGCCCTCCAATGATGCATCAGGCCGCCGCTCACCGGCCACGACCCTCCGTTGATGGCCTGCGTCCCTACCGTTCCTGATCTCAGATCCCGCTCCGTCGCGTCCGCATTGGTTTGGTCCCGGTCGAGCGCCGCGATAAATGTCTCGGGCGATGAATGCTGTCGGACCAGACGCTTCTCCACGCCGGCGATGTACTCGTCAAAAGCCGCCCTCGCCGCCGGACTCAGATGGACGGCCGCACATGGCGCCCCCAGCAGTAGGAACACGAGCGTCATTCGAACTTCCGTTCTCACGCTGAAATCATCTCGGACCTCACGGTTCGCCGCAATCGATTAGAGGTCGAAATAAGCCTCATCCGAACCTCATCGTCTAAGTAGATGAGGCGAATGGGTTTAGTGGACGTCATCTTTCGCCTCCCGCCAATCGGACGCTACCATGGAACGAGCATGTCAGCCGAGACTGCCTGCCGCATATTCCGCTTCGGAGCGTTCGAAGTAAACGAGGCCGGCGGGGAGCTCCGCAAAAACGGGATCCGGATCAAACTGCATGCGCAGCCGTTTCAGGTGCTGATGGCGCTCCTGGAAAAGCCTTCCGAATTGGTGACCCGTGAAGACATTCGGAACCGGTTGTGGGGCAGCGGCACGTTTGTCGATTTCGACCACGGCCTCAATACGGCGGTAAATAAGATTCGGCAAGCGCTCTCCGACTCGGCTTCCGAGCCGCGCTATATCGAGACGGTTTCCGGTAAGGGTTATCGATTCATCGCGCCGGTGGTGATGGCGGCTGATCACCCCGGAAGTGCCCGCCCCGAAGCCTTGAGTGTGGCCGACCCTCGAGAAGTGACGAAATCTCCATCGAGCCAACTACTAGCCGCACCCCATGAATTGCCAAGCGCGCCGAGGCGCCTGGTGCGGACTCTTCTACTGCTTGAACAAGTAATGTACCTGGCTTTCTATGTGGGTTCGCTCGCGAACCTTCCCGAGATCCGCGATATCCTCGACGAAGCAAAGCTTCCCTTCGCCTTCGCGACTTTCTCGGCGTTGGTGTCCACCGCTGCCGGGTTGATCCCGGTCCGCCTGTTCCTATGCTCGGCAGTGGCGTTCGATCTGCAACAACTTCCCGCGAAGTTCAGTAAGCTCTTTCCGGTCTTGCTGCCTTTGGATTTGCTCTGGGCTCTCTCACCGTTTCTGCTGATCCATCACATTGATCTGGGTCTCGCCATCGGAATGTGCGCCGCTCTGCTCTATGCTCCGTTTGCGCAACGCTCGCTGATTCTGATGTATTCGCAAGCCCGCTAGCGCTTTTTGAGGCGCATTCTCTGTTAGTTGAGCCGCTTGCCATGATTCCCGGGCGCCATGCCTAAGTTAGTGGCTACCGTTATAACTCATGTAACCAATCGCCAGTGCCTCGGGCGAATCCGGAGCCGCCCAGAGTGCCCGCAACAGTCGTTTCGGCCGCGTGTTGAGCAGCGCTTTCAGATCGACGCCGCATTCGAAGCGCATATGGTTCGTCTGGCTTAAGCTGCTTAGGGCCGCAGCCGGGGCCGGATCGAATCCGAGGGAGCCGTTATTACTCGTTGGGCCGGCGGCACTCGAAGTAAGGACTGGGATCGCGCCTGATTCGTCCATCGGCCGGAATCCTCGAAGACCCGTGCCTGGATGCTGGAACGAAGCCGGCCCGCCCAGCGAAATGCCGAGCGCCGGAGTAACTGACGGAGTTTGCGCGTGCTGCGAACTGTACGCATCCAACCCAAAGCGGCCGCCAAGCCCTGGCGTGTGCCGTGCCAGCTGGGTCAAAGTGGGGCTCAGCGCGGGAAGCGCTCCGCTGACTACAGTTAAAACGACGCTGTGCCCGTTATAAGTGATCGTGAAGTGTTCGCTGCTATTGATTGCTAACCCATTCACATCGGCGAATGTGTCACTTAAAGATCCGGCCGTGAGAATCGTGAATGTTTCGCCAATTGTGGGAGTAAACCCGCTCCCCAACGTAATGTCCAGGATGCCTCCCAGCGTTGCCGCTTTAGCTACTCGGAGAACATCGTAGTTAGTGCCCGCCGTTGCGCCATTGATCTCGATATCCAAGGTCCCACTGGAGCTCTGCGCGTAAGTATCGGCCACCGTGAGTTTCCCGGTTACGGTCGCCGAATCGCCTGGAGTCAAGATACTGGAGTCCACCACGTTATAACCAAGCGTGCCCACGCCGTCGAGAGAACCTCCGTTCAGTGCCAGAGTACCCAGCGTGGTGGAAGTCAGGGTACCATCGATGGTCGCCGACCCTCCGGTTTGAGTAAAGTTGAACGAGCTGCCGCCGATAGTGAACGTCGTACCGGCGGAGACCGTGAATAAGCCGGCATTCGTGAAGTTCCCCGCGCTAGTCGTTAGCACCGCCGCGGACGCCAGTTTGAACACCCCGGTCGAGGTGTTGTTGTTGAAACCGGCAAGTATGTTGTTACCGCCGAAATCGCTGATGACGCCCGTACCGTTCAGAGTAATATTGGCGGCGTTGTTGGCGATTGTAGTGCCGCTTGCTCCGAATTCAAGCGTGCCACTGACGTTGTAAGTGCCGCCGGTCAGAGTATCGCCTGCGAAATTCGTCAGTGCGCCGCCGGCCGAGGTACCGATCTTCATGGTCGCGCCCGAACCCACTTCAAGAGCTCCGTTGTTTTTGAGACCCGCGGCGGTCGGCAAGATGGAGAGCGTTCCCGCCTGAATCGCGGACATGATCCCATTGTTGGTGATGCCGAGATTCTCGATCGCGCCGGAACCTTCGATCGTGTTCGAACTGGTCAGGGTCACGCCGGAACCAATGCCGGCGATCACGCCCTTAGTCAAGTTGACGGTGCCTTTGCCGGTTAGCGCGGTGGCGGCCTTCAGATCGAGGGTCGATCCTTTCAGAGCGATCGTACCGGAGTTCGGATCGGACCCGGCTGTGTCGATGGTCAGAGTAGCGCCGGTGCCGACAGTTACCGCCCCGGCGTTCGAGAGTAGACCGACGCTGGCCGTGTCCGTCGTGTCGTTGTTAGCGCCGATGTTGGTGCTTGAGCCGGTGTTGTCCGTCAGTGTTCCGGTAATAGTAAGAGTGTTGGCGCCGCC
>NZ_CAJCHS010000107.1 GCF_903970205.1 Nevskia soli
TCTCCCGATCGCCGATGCAGCAGTTCGTATTCGACTTACGTCAGTGAACGTGATTCGAGGGCGCCGACATCAGCTGCACGAACATGTCATAGAAGCGTTTGGTATCTAAGTCAACCTGAACCTCAACGGGTTGTGTGGTGATTTTCAGGTCATCCTTCGAAGTCCAGGTAAGCGTGTTGCCGTATCCCGCGCCATGATCGATATCGACGCCCATATAGAGGGTTTGCTTACGCGTGATAAGCGTGGGATCGATCCACGCAGCCGCCGCGAGTTCGTCCCACATGATGTCGTTACCGTCGCCGGGCGAGTAGTACTTGGCGAGATAGCGTGACAGGGGCGTGTTCGCCGATCCAATCTGCTTGAGCATGGCGGGACTGAAGCTAGTCTTAATCGAGATGTCGGTCGGAGTACAGACGATCTTCTTCCATGGAGCTCGCAGGACGATGTAGGCCGCTTCGGGATCGAACCAAAAGTTGAACTCGTGCCGGGGACTGTTGGCAAACTCGGGATTCTCGGTCTGCGGGCTAAGACTTCCGCCCATAAAGACTAACTCCTGAGCAAGTTCGGCGAAATGAGTATCGAGCGAAATCGCGAGCGCCAAGTCGGTCATTGGCGCGCCCTCATAGATAGTAACTTCATGCGGATACTGATGGACCATCCGAATCATGAAGTGGACCGCATCTTCGGCGGCTGCCTTAGTCTTGGGCGTACCTTCAGGCATCGGCGGAATGACGAACGGCTCATGCCACCAGCGCGCGTCCCACGCTCCCGAATAGGCGACCTTTCCGAACCGTTCCTGCCAGAGCAGCGTTTCTTCTCGTGTTCTTACCAGGGGGAATGCGGCACCGACTAACACCGGAATTTCTGTGCGGTCCATGATCTCGAGTAGACGAAGCGTATGAGCCACCTCTTCATCGCGCCATTGATCTCCACTGGCGACTGTGATCCCAAGCACTTCGACCTGCGGCGATTGCAGCATTAAGGCTACCGTCTGAAGATTGGAACCACCCGGACCGGAGCAGTCTTCGTCGATGATCACTTTCCGGCGCTGCTGCTGGCTCCAACCGAGGGACGCGGTTAGTGCCAGCAGGATAAGTAGCCGCTTAGAAGGCAAGCTTAAGCGCAAACTGAATGACTCGTGGATTGTTTACCGTGGAACTAATTGCTCCAAAGGTTGTGGGTGAGTTGAAATCCGATCCGGGCAAACCAAATTGTGCATGGTTGAATAAGTTGAAGAACTCGGCGCGGAAATCCATCCGCATCCCTTCACGAGGCAGAGCGAAGTGCTTGATCACGGAGAAATCCGTATTGATGAAGTCGGGACCGGAAAGAGGAGTTCTCGACGCATTCCCAAGCTCTCCGGCAGGCGGAGCGGCGAAACAGGAAGTATTGAAGAACTCGCTTAAGGTTTGACTACCCGAGACAGGGTTACAGATCTGGTCCGGCCGGTTGAGGCTATTTCCGTTGTTCTCGAAGTTAACGCCGGAAGAGTTGGCGCTATCGACGACGAAGACCGGGAACCCGGACGAGGCTTTCTCGATGACGTTAAGTTCCCAGCCGCCGAAAATCTCGTTGCTTACGCCGTTCCAGGAGCTTCCGAACATCTTCCCTCGCCCGAAGGGCAGCTGATAGATGATACTCGCGGTAAAGACGTGGTTGAGATTGATTTGAGAAAGCGCCCAATCTAATTGCTCCCAGTTCGGCAATGGGTAGTAAGTGGCTCCGAGAGTACTGCCCAGTCCATCGGTAAAGCCGTTGTCATGAGCTTGCGAATAGGTGTAGCCGAGCAGGGCGTAAATACCGTATTTGTTGCTCCTGGTTTCCGCTTTGACCTGGAGTGAGTTGTAGTGCGCGCGGCCTTGATCGGTAATATTCGAAATCGTGGAATAAGGAAACGCCGTATAAGGAACGCCGAACGCGGCGCCTCCCGTCCCGCAGCCAAGAGTGTAGCCGGATACGGTCCCGCAGGCTGAAGGAGAGCTCACGTTAATGTTATTGCCATCAATCAGGATATGGCTGCTACGCGAGCCGGCGTACCCGACAGTCAGGACCATGTTGCCGGGAATCTGGCGCTCCACGTTCACATTGAACTGCTGGATGCGGCCGAGCTTGAAATTCGTATCCTGCGACTGGATCGTGCCGGTAAAAGTGCTGGGGTCCGGTGGGGCCGTAAAGACCGGAAATCCGGACGAAGCGTTGATCGCGGAAGGCGTTAACCCATATACCGTCGCACAAGCGGCAGTGGCGAACGTACAGGCGCCGCCGAAGGCAAACGCATCGGATTCCGCATAAAAGGGCGGGTTCTGCCACAGGCCTTGTGCACCCTGGTTCCAGGACGAATCATGGAAGATCGCATATCCAGCGCGGAGCACGGTCTTCTGACTATTGAATATCTTCCACGCCATTCCAACGCGCGGCTCCCAGGCGGTCCAATCCATCTTGATTCCGGCCGACGCACCGGCATTCACTCCGGGGATCAGGAAAGTGCCTGTGGCCGGGTCGAAATCCGCCTGCCGGTTGGCAGCTTCGGTAATCGGAGTTACAAACGCCCAAGCCAATCCAAGGTTCACGGTCAAGCTATTCGTGACTCGCCAGTCATCCTGAACAAAAGGACGATAGAGCTTCCATCGGCGTCCCGTTACATTGCCGTCGAACGTCTGGTCATGCAACGCGAGACTCGGCAAACCGAGAAGCAGGTCGGCTTCGGGTTCGCCGGACCAAAGTCCGGTGTAAATCCAGTAGCCATCCTGAAAACCTTCCGCTAACACGTTCATCTGCATGGCGCGGAATTCGAAGCCGGTCTTGATATCGTGATTGCCGCGAACCATGTCGACCGCGTCGGCGACGGAGAAGATGTTCGTTCCGCCCTGGAAGGGCGAGTAACCTCGATCTCCCAGCGACCAATAGCCTCCGTCTAACTGAGTCGAAGTCAAGCCGCAACTAACTCCGCCCAGGTTAGCCCCGGGGATACCAATCGCGTCGGAGATACAACTCCCGGTACCTTGCGACGAAATGTAGTCGAAGATGCGGTTGTAACCGGCAGTGAATTGGTTGATCGTATTCGGCGTAAAAACGTGGGTCTCAGCGGCCGCAACGTTACGTCCATGGTTAATGATTCCCTGGTTACTGGCGAAGGGGCTTTCTTCGGCAAAACCGGGAGCGCCGCCGGGCACGTACGAGGTCGCCTGGTCGTAACTGAACCGCGCAAACATGTTGTCCTTGTCCGAGAAGTTGTGATCCAGCCGGACATCGAACTCGCCTTCATTCAACTTCCGGACGGGTTCGTTGACATAGTTATAGCCAAGGGCGGTATTGTTCGCATTCGGCAGCGGGTACAGGTTGATCATCTTCTGCGTTATGGGGTTGATCAGGTTTTGAGGGATTTTATTGCAGTCCACGCCGGGAGTCTGGCTTCCGTTCGGCGCGGCTAAGATCGGATTGCCCGAGGCGTCGCACTGGAAATCCGTATCCGCCGCCCCGAGTACGTTCGGATTGGTTATGAATCCAACGCGGGGGTTGCCGAAAGCGTCATCGGTGAAATCACCGTTACGCATCGCGACAGAAGGGACCAACCCTGTGAATGGAATCCCATGGCGCTGCATCTTGTTCTGTATATCGGCGAACAGGAAGGTCTTGTTCCTCTTAATTGGACCGCCGACCGAACCGCCGAACTGATTCAGGTTGAACTTCTCGGTGGAAGACGCAAAGAAGCTGCGTGCGTCGAGGTCGGTATTCCGAAAGAACTCGAAAAGCGACCCGTGCAGCTGATTAGTTCCCGACTTAGTAGTTACCAGGACGGTCGGCCCGGCCCGGGTTCCCCATTCCGCGGAATAATTGTAAGTGAGGACCTTAAACTCCTGGATCGCATCGATCGAGGGGAAAATAGCGATCCCGCCCGCGGTCAGTTCGTTGTTATCGTTGCCGTCGAGCAGCCAATCGGTACTGTTCGCGCGGGAGCCTCCTACCGAAAGCGAGAACGAGCCGCGCGCCGACACTTCGCTGCTCGGGCCGCCGTTGAAGAAGCTGTTCGGGTTCGTTTCCTGAACGGTACCGGGCGTGAGAGTTGCGAGTTGAACAAAGTCGCGCCCGTTTAAAGGCAGCTCCGCAACTTGTTGGGAGTTGATGACCTGGCCAAGAGTGGGGTTTACGGTCTCGATCGCCACCGCGTTCGCCACCACCTCGACGTTCTGTTGCACGCTGGACAAGGCGAGTTTGAAATCAATTTCGCGCTGTTCATCCACTTGTAGCCGGATGTCGCGCGATTCGGTGTTTTGAAAACCCTGCATCGACACGCGGACGACGTAGTTTCCAAGAGGCAGCAACGGGACCACGAAATGACCGCTCGCGTCGGTAGTGACGTCGCGGGTCAAGCCGATCGATTCCGCGGCTACCGTAACTTTCGCGCCGGACAGGACGGAACCGGTCGCGTCCGTAACGGTCCCGGAAATACTGCTGGTCGCCTGTCCCATCAGGGAAGGCGCCAAAAACAGCAGGGTCAAACAGACCGCTGTCGCCAGACAAACTCTACTTTTTCGCATCTATCGCCCCCTGATAACCGCCACCCAAGCGAGTGTCGAACGAGGACTCCCCAATGTGAAAAATCTGAACCTGGAGATGGAGGTCGGTCATTTAGTATCCCCACGAAACGAGGGGAGTGTCAAGCGGAATCCGCTTCTGTGTATCAGGTTTCATGTATCACGTCCCGCGGTAAGTCGTGTAACCGTTGGGGGCGACCAGGAGCGGGATATGGTGGTGCTGATTCGGATCGCGGACCTGGAAGGTGATGGCAATTTCCGGATAGAGCGTGGGGATTTGCCGGGCCTCGAAGTAGGGCGCAACGGCGAAGATCAGGCGGTAGTTGCCGGATTTCAATGGCGTGGCGTTGAGGAGATCCCGGCAACGTCCTTCGGCGTCGGTAACGCCGAGCCACTCGCCTCCCGAGTCGTCGGCCAGCCGCACGCCGACGCCGGCCGCCGGCTTGCCGAGTGAGATATCGAGGACGTGCGTGGAGATTCCGGTCATGGCGCCAGCCACTTTCCGAGGCGCAGTCGCATGATCTGGCGCTGCTGTTCGGATGCTTCGGCCAGCTCGGTGTCGCGATCGTTGTTGAGCCGGCGCTGCAAAAGCTCGAGCATCTGTTCGGCGGTTTTTCCGGTGGCGCAAACGATGTAGATGAAACCGAATCTGGATTCGTACTCGCGGTTGCCGTCGGCCATCGCTCGGCGCAGCTCATCGGTGGCCGTGTTCATCCCGGACTGTTCGCGGCTTGCCCAACCGGCAGATGGCGCCACCGCGGCCCCGATCTTCGGGTGCGCGCGAAAGGCTTCGAGCTTGTCATCGACGCTGATGTCTGCCCAGACCTCGTCGGCTGCCGCCATCACTTCGTGGATATCAGCGAAAGGACGCCGCCGGGTCATTTCCGCGGCCCACGCAAGCGAA
>NZ_CAJCHS010000108.1 GCF_903970205.1 Nevskia soli
CCGGCGGGGAACTTCGCGGAGAGTTCCTTCATGCGCGCGCTTACCGCGGCAGCGGTCTCGACCGCATTCGATCCCGGTAACTGGTAGATGGCCATCACGCCCGAGGGCGCCTGGTTGTAACGCGCGGAAATGCTATAAGCCTGCGAGCCGAGTTCGACGCGGGCTACGTCGCTAAGGTGCAGGATGGAACCATCGGGGTTCGCGCGAAGGATGATTTTGCCGAACTCATCCGGTGTCACCAAGCGGCCCTGGGTTTGAACCGTGTATGTGAACTGCTGCCCTTGAGGAATAGGCTCGGCGCCAATCTGTCCTGCCGGATTCACATTGTTCTGTGTCTGAATGGCCGCGATCACCTCGGGCGCCGTCACCCCAAGCTGTGCCAGCTTGTCGGGTTGAACCCACACGCGAAGCGCATACTGTCCGCCGAAGACCTGCACGCGAGATACGCCCTTCACGCGAGCAAGCTGGTCCTGGATGTTAATCACCCCGTAGTTGATCAGGAAGTCCTGGCCCAGCCTCCCGTCAGGTGAGTTGAGAGCCACCAGCATGAGCGGCGATGTTAGAGCCTTCTGGACAGTAAGTCCGGCCGTGGTGACCTGCGCCGGCAATTGGGACTGCGTCTGATCGACCCGGAGCTGACCGAGCACTTGATCGATGTTTGGATCCGTCTTTACGTCGAAGTCGACAAACAGCTGGACGACTCCATTGTTGGCGCTGACGGAGTTCATGTAAATCATGTTGTCGACGCCATTCATCTGCTGTTCGATCGGAGTCGCAACCGATTGGCTCACCGTCTTGGCGTCGCCGCCCGGATAAGTCGCGGTAACCAGAATCTCAGGCGGTACGATGTCGGGGTACTGCGAAGTGGAGAGCGTCAGCATCGAAACCGTGCCCAGCATGACGGTGAGGATGGCGATGACGATGGCGACGATGGGACGCCGGATAAAGAATTTCGACATGGTTCACTTACCCGCCGAAATCACGTTCTGTGCTGTCGGAGCAACGGGCGGGCCCGGATGCGGGGCAACCGGAGCTCCCTCGCGAAGCTTCTGAAGATTATCGGTAATTACCTTGTCGCCCGCTGAGACGCCGTGTTCGACTAACCAATTGGTTCCAATCTGCGGACCTAGAGTAACCGTCGCGATGTGAGCCTTGCCGTCGGCGCCGGCCAAGTAAACCTGCTGCATACCTTGGAGCTCCTGTACGGCAACCTGAGGGATCAACAGACCGTTGCGGCGGACCTCGGTCTCCGCCTTGACCCGCCCGAATTCTCCGGGCCGCAGCACGTTGCCGGGATTCGGAAACACCGCGGCAATCCGAATGGCGCCGGTTTGCGAATTGATTTGGCGATCGACGAACGCGATGTGTCCCCTCCGCGGGTAGATTTCGCCGTTGGAAAGCGTGAGCGTCAAAGGAACGGACGCGGCATTCTTCAGCAGGTCGCCTCCGCCGTGTCGAACGCGCTGCGTCAGACTCAAATACTCGGAGTCGCTGATCGAAAAGTAAGCCTTGATGGGATCGAGTTGTGAGACCGAAGTCAGCACGGATTGGGTGTTGACCAGGTTGCCCACCTGCGTAGTGGCCTGGCCGGCAACCCCGGTGATGAGCGAGCGAACCTGAGTGAATCCCAAGTTCAACCTGGCGTTCGCGACGGCGGCCTCAGCGGTTGCGACCGACGCCTTGGCAGATTCAACGGCAGCCTGGGTCTGCGCTTTCTGCTGAATATCGTTATCGAGTGTACTGCGCGCGATCGCGTGCGCCTCCGCCAGGGGCGTATCGCGGTTCACGTTGATCTCGGCCAGACCGAGCTGGGCCTGCGCTTGTTCCACTTGTCCCTTGGCCTGGTTCAGCTGCCCCTCCGCCTGATCCAACGCGGCCTGGAAAGGACGCGGGTCGATCTCGAACAGGACCTGACCTTTCGAGACCTGCGCGCCTTCCCGGTAGTCCTGCTTGATCAGATAGCCGCTCGCCTGCGGCTGAATCTGCGCGTTGACGTAACCATCGAGGGTGCCCACCCATTCGCCCGTCACGGGAACGTTGGTGGGCTGGATTTCAACTACCGTGACGGGCATTGGGGGCGGCGGACCCGTATTGGCGGAGACGTTCTTCCTCGCACAGCCTGATAACCAACCTGCGCCGGCGAATAGCACGCCGGCACCCAAAATTATCTTGATCTTCCGGATTACGAGCGGCGCGACCGCGCGGTGTTCGTTCATGATCGATCTCCAGTAGAAGATTCAGAACGGCGCGCTTCGGATTCGATTCAACTTGGAACGGCAAACCGCGGCGTTCGTGGCGTTTATGTTCGAAAGCTCACGCCCGACTGTAAATCTCTGATTCGTTGCTGGTTGTTGCTTCCGGGCTGTGTGACGTGTTACGTTGTTGTCAGTTACTTAGAGGAGAGGCATTGAGCAAGCCCACGGATCTCGTTCAAGGCACCCTGGACCTACTCATTCTGAAAGTCATCGCACTCGAACCCATGCATGGGTGGGCCATCGCGCAACGTATCCGCCAGATATCCGGAGACGTGCTTCAGGTTGGACAAGGCGCACTCTATCCCGCGCTGCATAAGCTCGAACAAAATGCGTGGATCACTTCCGATTGGAAGATGAGCGACAACAACCGCCGCGCTAAGTACTACACGCTTACCAAGGCCGGCCGTAAGGTTTTGGATCAGGAATCGGTTCAGTGGGAGCGCCTCGCCGCGGCGATCTCGCTGGTGGTGAGGGCCGTTTGAATCATGCGGTTACCCGGCATCGTTAAACTTCGACTGCGGTCGCTGTTGTCACGCGGGGCCGTGGAGCAGGAACTCGAGGAAGAGCTGAACTATCACTTAGAGCGCCTGACAGAGGATAATATCGCCGCCGGGATGGAACCTATCGAGGCGCGTAGTGCCGCACTTCGTGCGCTAAGTGGCTTGGAACAAAGAAAAGAGGAGTGCCGCGACATGCGTGGATTCAACCTGATCGATCATTCAATGCAGGATCTCCGGTTTACCTTCCGCCAGTTACGCAAAAACCCGGGCTTCACCGCGACAGCCATTGCCATGATTGCGCTCGGGCTGTGCGCCAGCGTCGCGATCTTCGCCTTTGTGGATGCGGCGCTCATCAAACCTCTTCCGTTCAAAGATCCCAACCGGCTTGCCGATGTAACGGAGAAAATCCCACTCTTTCCCCGCGCCAACCTTTCCTACGCTGACTATCTTGACTGGAAAGCGCAGAACCATGTATTTAGCTCGCTCGAAGTCTACTCGAATCGCGGCTATATCTTGAACACGCCCTGGGGTTCCGAGCATGCCGACGGGGTGCGAGTAAGTGACGGGTTTTTCCGCACCTTAGGTGTTAGTCCGATACTTGGGCGAAACTTTTACCGCGGCGAGGACCTCAACGGGGCGCCCCACACCGTAATACTGAGTTACTCAGCATGGCGGGACCGCTTTGGCGCGCGAAAGGAGGCAATCGGTAAGACGGTCGCCCTCAACGGAGTCGCGCACACCATCGTTGGCGTGTTGCCCCGCGATTTCCAATTCGCACTCACGGGCCCCGTGGAATTCTGGACTACGATTCACCCTTCCGGCGATTGCGATCTCCGGCGTAGCTGCCACTCCCTCAACGGTGTCGGCCGTCTCAAGGACGGTGTCTCGATCCGGACGGCGCTCGCAGACATGACGTCGATCGCGCACCAATTGGAAGTAATGTACCCGGGCTCCAATCTCGGTCAAGGCGCTAGTGTCATGCCGCTCTCAGAGGCTATCGTCGGTAGCGTGCGCCCCATCTTACTCGTGCTGCTGAGCGGCGCCGGACTGCTGTTGCTGATAGCCACCGCGAATGTAGCGAGCCTGCTGCTGGTGCGTTCCGAAAACCGGCGCCGCGAGATGGCCGTTCGGGGAGCGCTGGGCGCCTCGCGTTCCCGGCTGGTTCGCCAGTTCGCGACCGAGGGCATTGTGCTCGTTATGATTGGAAGCGCGCTTGGCTTGGCCTCTGCGTGGGCCGCCATCCGGGTCCTCATTTTGCTGGTACCCCAACAGATGCAAGCCGGGATGCCCTTTCTCCAGAATCTGGATTTGAACGTCCGCGTCTGCGTTTTCGCTGCCGCGATCTCATTCCTATCGGCTCTGTTGTTCTCGCTGACTCCAACGGCGCGCCTCTCGCTTTCCGATGTCCGCGACGGTATGGCCGAAGGCAGCCGCGGGTCGGCGGGAAACACATGGCGCCGTCTAGGCTCGAAGCTGGTCGTGCTGGAACTTGCCACGGCTATGGTTCTTTTAGTGGGCGCCGGGTTATTAGGTAAGAGCTTATATCACTTACTCCAAGTCAATACCGGGATCAAGCCGGACCACCTGGCCACCCTTCAGGTTATGGCGCCCCAGGATGGCTACCCGACGGACCAACAGCAAGTTACTCTGGCGCGCGAAGTCACCCGCCGCGCCGCGAACCTGCCTGGAGTCGAGTCCGCCGGCGTCGCCAGCCGTATCGCGCTGAGCGGCGATGGCGACACCGATTGGATCCGTTTTGTCGGCCGCCCCTATAACGGCGAGCACAACGAAGTGAATGAGCGCGACGTTAGCTCGGGCTATTTCACGGCCCTCGGCGCTTCTCTGTTGCGCGGCCGTTACTTCGATGATGCGGAAGATGGGTCAAAGCCTCGCGTCGTCATCATCAATCAGGCTCTCGCCGCGAAATATTTCCCGAATGAGGATCCGATCGGCAAGCAGTTCGGTGATGACGGGCTGAATCCGAAGACAATTCGTACCATCGTTGGAATCGTCAACGATATTCGCGAAGGCGCGCTTGACTCTCAGATATGGCCCACCGAGTACATCCCATTCAATCAGTCCCCGGACAGTAGCTTCGGCTTAGTCGTCCGGACGTCGCAGGACGAAGCTTCGCTGCTACCTACCCTGGCCGCAACGCTTCGCGGAATCGACCGCCGGATTGCGACTCGATTCGCCATGACCATGAATGACCGGCTGAATACCGCGACGGACTTACAGCGCTCTTCCGCATGGATCGTCGGAGGTTTCGCAGCGTTGGCTCTACTGCTAAGTGTCGTTGGACTCTACGGCGTCGTCGCCTACTCAGTCAGCAGGAGAACCCGTGAAATTGGCGTGCGTATGGCTTTGGGCGCGCACCGAAACGGGGTTTGCCGACTAATCCTGAAAGAAACCGGTTGGCTGGCGGCGTTGGGCATCGTGATCGGTCTGGTTTGCTCGGTGGCCGCCGCGACCCTGATGCGCAAACTGCTGTTCGGCGTCCAATCCTGGGACTTAGCGACTCTGGCTGCGGTCGCGGTGATCCTTGGCGCGGCCGCGCTACTGGCCGGTTATCTCCCCGCCCGGCGCGCTGCCTCAGTAAACCCGATGGAAGCCCTCCGCGCGGAATAACCGTGCGCGCCCCCACGTCATAACACCCTGGATGTGGGATGCTAAATCGTCTGGCGGCTGAAGCCTACCCAAGGCAGCCCAGGACCGACGTTTTATGACAATTCCCTTTCAAAACGAAGAGAAGACAGCCCCCGCCGTTGAGCCCGTGAGCCCCGACGAACTCAGGAAAATCAACGCCTACTGGCGCGCCTGCAATTACCTTTGCGCCGGAATGATTTACCTCCGCGAAAACCCGTTGCTGCGGGAACCATTGCGCGCCGAACACATCAAGAACCGGCTTCTCGGCCACTGGGGATCCGATCCCGGACAGACCTTCACCTGGGTTCACTTGAATCGCGTGATTCGTAAGTACGACCTGGACATGATCTATATCTCGGGACCCGGTCACGGAGCTCCGGCCATGATCTCGAATTGCTATCTGGAAGGCACTTACTCCGAGATCTATCCCGAGAAGAGTCAGAACGAAGCCGGCATGCTGCGGCTCTTCCGCGCGTTCTCGTTTCCCGGCCAGCTCGGAAGCCATTGTACGCCTGAAGTTCCCGGTTCCATCCACGAAGGCGGCGAGTTAGGCTATAGCATTGGCCACGGCTTTGGCGCCGCATTCGACAATCCCGACCTGATCGTAAGTGTCGTCGTCGGTGACGGCGAAGCGGAAACCGGACCGCTGGCCACTTCCTGGCATTCCAACAAGTTCCTGAACCCGATCCGCGATGGCGCGGTTCTCCCCATCCTTCACCTCAACGGCTACAAGATAGCCAATCCGACTATACTAGCGCGCATAACTCCGGAAGAGCTCGAAGCCCTCTTCATAGGTTATGGCTGGGAGCCGCACGTCGTGGAGGGCCACGATCCCGAACTAATGCATCCGCGGATGGCGGAGGTCGTGGAACAGTGCATCCTCAAGATTCGCGCGATCCAGCAGAAAGCGCGAAGCACCGGCATCCCCGATCGCCCGCGCTGGCCGATGATTATCCTGCGCTCGCCCAAAGGCTGGACCGGACCAAAAGAGGTCGACGGGCACAAGGTGGAAGGCTTTTGGCGCGCTCATCAGGTGCCTGTTCTGGATGTAAAAACCAAGCCGGAACACCTGAAGATTGTCGAAGAGTGGCTGCGCAGCTACCGGCCGGAGGAACTATTCGATGAGCAAGGCACGCTGATTCCTGAACTCCGCGACCTTCCGCCGAAAGGCGATCGCCGCATGACCGCCAACTTACACGCGAACGGCGGCAAGTTACTTAAGCCGCTCGATCTGCCCGACTTCTGCGATTACGGAATCCCGATCGATAGCCCAGGAACGAAGGAAGCGTCGCCCACCGCGACGCTCGGTAAGTTCCTGCGCGACGTCATGCGCCGGAACATGACCAATTTCCGCGTCCTCAGCCCGGACGAGAACGCTTCCAATCGTCTGGAAGATATTTATGACGCGACTTACAAGACTTGGCTAGCGGAGTACCTTCCTGAAGATAAAGACGGGACTGACATCGCGCCCGACGGACGTGTCATGGAAATGCTGAGCGAGACCACTCTCGAAGGATGGCTCGAAGGGTACTTACTGACCGGCCGTCATGGCCTGTTCGATACCTACGAAGCCTTTGTTCATATCATCGATTCGATGTATAACCAGCACGCTAAGTGGCTCGAGAAATCGAAAGCCGAAATCGACTGGCGCGCGCCCATTTCCTCCCTGAACATTCTGATCTCCTCGCTGGTCTGGCGCCAGGATCATAACGGATTCACCCATCAGGATCCCGGCTTCCTCGACGTCGTCAGTAATAAGAGCGCCGGAGTCACTCGGATCTACCTGCCGCCCGACGCCAACTGCCTGCTTAGCGTGGCGGACCACTGCCTGCGCAGCCAGGATTATGTCAACGTGATCGTAGCCGACAAGCAGTCTCACTTAGTGTTTCTCGACATGGAAGCCGCCTTGATTCATTGCACGAAAGGCATCGGCATCTGGGATTGGGCGAGTAACGATGAGGGCAAGGAGCCGGATGTAGTGATGGCGAGCGCCGGAGACATCCTCACCCAGGAAGCCCTGGCCGCCATCGCCATCCTCCGCGAGCACTGTCCGGATTTGAAGATTCGTTATGTGAACGTAGTCGATCTTTACCGCCTGCAACCCGCTAGCGAGCATCCCCACGGCCTGTCCGATCGCGACTTTGACTCGCTCTTCACCAAAGAGAAGCCGGTGATTTTCAACTTCCACGGATACCCGTGGCTAATCCATAAGTTTACCTACCGGCGGACGAACCACGCCAACATCCACGTGCGGGGCTATAAAGAGAAAGGCAATATCAACACGCCTCTCGAGTTGTTGATCCGGAACCAGGTGGACCGCTTCAACCTTTCCATCGACGTGATCGACCGCGTCCCTAAGTTACAGGAAACCGCGGCGCACTTGAAAGAATGGTTACAAGGGCAAATCATCGAGAGCATCAACTACGCCTATGCCGAGGGTCAGGACAAGCCTGAGATTCGCAACTGGAAGTGGCCAGGAACCAAAAATTGACGCCGTTACACTCTCGTAACATACGAAGCCGGGAGAGCATTGAGCGGTTACTCTCCAAACCGGCGGCTCCATCCCACGCAACCGTTGCCCCACCACAACGGCGCGTGCCCTGCAAGTGTTAACAACGCAAGGCGTAACTACGCCAAAGGAGACGTAAATGTCCACTAACGAATCCGTCGTTGCGGTCTATCACACGCATGCCGAGGCCGAGGAGGCAGTCAAGGCGCTGCAGCATGCGGGCATCGATTTGAAAACCCTCTCGATCGTCGGAAAGGACTATCACACCGACGAGCACGTCGTCGGCTACTACAACACCGGCGACCGGATGAAGCGATGGGGCAAGACAGGAGCCTTCTGGGGCGGCTTTTGGGGCCTGTTATTCGGGTCCGCATTCTTCGCCATTCCCGGCATCGGGCCCATACTTGTTGCCGGACCGCTAGTCGCCTGGATCGTGAGCGGTCTCGAAGGCGCGGCGCTTGTCGGAGGCCTAAGTGCGCTCGGCGCCGGCCTGTTCAGTCTCGGAATCCCAAAGGACAGTGTTCTGCAATATGAAGCCGCGGTGAAGTCCGACAAGTTTCTAGTGCTCGTAAATGGCACGGCCGCGGACGTTACGAAAGCGAAAGAAATCCTGGCGGCGACCCACCCCGCTAACCTAGAGCAGCATGCCGGTCAGACTCAAGCGGCCGCTCAGTAAGCATCGGAACCCAAGACGCGCGGCGGCTTAGTGGGACAATATTGGTGTCAATATTGGTATCGATATTGATACCCCAGCCGCCGCCTATGTGCCGGAACATCCGACCGCTATTCAATTTCGATCCGCCGGTTACTCCGGAAGAGATCCACGCGGCATCGCTTCAGTTCGTACGCAAGATCAGCGGCTTGAACAAGCCATCCAGAGCCAACGAGCGGGCCTTTAACGCGGCCATTGAACAGATATCCGAAATCTCAGCACGATTCTTGAATCAACTCCAAACCAGCGCACCTCCTAAGAATCGTGAAGAAGAGGCCGCGAAAGCCAAAGCCCGCGCGGCCGTCCGATACCGCGCCTAATGCGGGTCTTGCGTGCCGCCGCCCAGGCCAAGCCCGATTAACGACTTGGAGTTGATCCGCCCGGTAGCCTCGAACTGGTTGTCTGCCTGATAGCGCCGCATGGCGTCCTCCGTCTCCGCGTCCCATGCGCCCGAAGGCGGCGACTTGAGATAGCCCTTGGAAGCCAGCGCTCCCTGAATTTCGCGATACCGGTCCGGTGTCGGCTCGTTCTGGACATAGGGTCTTGGCGCCGCGTGCGCTGTAACCTTGCGCCTTGTGTGCGCCCGAACCAGGGCGCGGCCGCGCGACGCCGTCGTCTTCTTCATGGCCGTAGCCGCCCCGGCCGCATGACTTTCTCCCGCCCAGAACAAAACCAGCGCTAGAAGCACAGTCTTCATAGCAATAGAAAAAGGGGCGCAGCCGTTAAGCCGCGCCCCTTCAATGTAACAGATTCGGAGTAGATTGACTTACTGCCCCGCCGCCGGTACTGTTCCGGCTAAGTAGAGCGTTTGCCACTCACCGCCGCCCTGCCGTCCGCCGCCCGCCGACCGCAGTACCCGCAGCGCCACCGCGTCGCCCGTATGCAATTGGCTCTGGATCGACTTGAACTGATCCACGCTGGTGATCGGCTTCCGATTCAATTGGGTAATCACGTCACCTTGAACCAGACCCATGTCCTCAGCGAACGAACCCGGCTCCACGCTCTGCACCACAACGCCGTTTTCCTTGACGCCCATGTTCTGTTTCAGCTTGTCGTTCAGGTTCTGAATCGAGATGCCAAAACGCGCCTGCGTCGCTTCGTCGCCGCCGCCATTGCCGTTGTCGTCGGACGTCTCAGGAGCACCCGGCTCCTTCGGAAATACCTTGGACCGGTCCGCAATCGTAACTTCGGTTTGCGCCGGCTTCCCATCCCGCAGGTAGTCAATCCGGATCGATTGTCCGATCGGCGTATCCGCCACGACGTCAATCAGATCGTTACCAGTTTGGATCTTCTGGCCGTTGATCTCAGTGATGATGTCTTGCTCGCGAAGTCCCGCCTTCTCCGCCGGACCGCCTGGTTCCACGTGCGACACGAACACACCATTCTTGGCCCCGTAGGCTTTCAGTAACTCGCGAATCTGGGCGGTGTTCGCCTGGAACGAGATACCGATCGAACCGCGCGTTACCTTGCCGGTCTTGATGATCTGGTTGTATACCTTGACCGCCGTGTTGGAAGGCATCGCGAAACCAATGCCCTGATAGCCACCGGAGCGACTCGCGATCTGCGTGTTGATGCCGATCACCTCGCCGTTGATGTTCAGCAGCGGGCCGCCGCTGTTACCCGGATTGATCGCCGCATCCGTCTGCAGGAAGTGCTGGAAGGTGGTCGAGTCACCTGGAATGTCGCGCGACTTCGCGCTGATAATTCCCGCCGTCACCGTCTCCTGGAAGCCGAACGGAGAGCCGATCGCGATCGCCCAATCGCCCACCTGGATCGAATCCGAGTTGCCCATGCGCACCGGAATCAGGTTGGTCCGATCGATCTTGATCACGGCCAAATCCGTCTGCCAGTCAGTACCGATCACCTTGGCGTCGTACTCAGTCTGATCGCCATTGAACTTCACGCGGATGCGATTGGCGCGCTCCACCACGTGATTATTGGTCAGGATGTAGCCGTTCGATGAGACCACGAAGCCGGAACCTAAGCTCGCTCCGCGCTGCGATTCCTGCGGCATCTGCGGCCCATTCGGGTTATTGAAGAACCGGCGCAGGAAGTCTTCCATCCCGCCCTGATCCTGCTGTTGATCGCCGCCCTGATCGTCGGGATCTTGCGGAACAATCCGCAGCGGACGCCGGCTTTGATTCCGGTTCTGCGTCACTGAGGCTTTTGGAATGTACTCGGACGAGATGTTCACCACGGAGGGCTCGAGCTGTTTGGCCAGTTGTGAGAACGAATTCTGGATCACGCTCGGGGCCGGGATCGTGAGCGGCGTCGCGCCCGGTGCAACCGACTCTCGTGCCGCCTTGACGCCGGTATTGAGGAGCGTTCCAATCAACACTCCGATACACAACGTCAGCATCACAACTGTAAAGGAAAGGAATTTTTGTCGTTTTAGATGTTCGAAAATACTCATGGACCTTGCTGACTCCTGCGTGCGCGGCACGCAACTTTTATTATACTTCCGGACTAACTACCCGAATCGATTGATGTTTCTGTCCCGCACTGCGTTTCAGTTCCACCAGCAAAACACCTACCAGGATTAGCAAACCGCCGACCCATGCCACACCCGACAGCCGCTCGCCTCGTAACAACCACGACGTTGCGCACGCCCAGACCGGCTCCAGTGTATAGATAAGAGCCGTTCGGGTAGCCGTGGTATGTTGCTGCGCCCAGGCTTGAATCGTAAATGCCAGAGCAGTCGCCAGCAAGGCGGTAACTAATACGGCCGCAACCACGGGTCCCGTCCACCGTAGCTTCACGGTGTCTATGAACCGGAAACTGACTCCCGCCAACACGGCCGCGGTCAGGATCTGCATGACCGCGAGCGTTTCGAAGTTCGCACGGTCGGAAAACTTCCCAACCGCAACGATATGCCCGGCAAAGGCTATCGCGCAAAAGAAGCTCAGCAGACTCCCACGATCCCATGCGACCCGCGAGCCCTCGGTGGTCAGTAAAATCATCCCTGTGGATGAGACGGCTATGCCCGCGACCTCATTCCATCGCGGCGCACTTCTATAGACGAGCGATCCCAGCAAAGGTACCATCGGAATCGACAGGCTCGTATAGAAGGCGGATTTCGACGGCGTCGTGTAGAGCAAGCCGGTAGTCTGAAACAGGTAACCGAGGAATAGCAGCACGCCCGCGACGGCTCCGTCGCGAAGCGAGGCGCGCTGTACTTTCCGGCCGTAGAGAAGCGCCAGGACCAATGCCGCCAGCGCGAATCGCATGGCCAGGAACAGCATCGGCGAAACATCCGCCAGCGCATCCTTTACAAGGACGAACGTCGCGCCCCAGATGATCGTGTTCGCGACTAAGGCTAAGTCGGCCTTCCAGGTCGTCACTTCAGTCGGAAGCCTACGCGGCCCCGTGGCGCAGCAGCGTTATCAACAGTAATAGGATGCGCTTCAATCCGAGATCGCGCCCTTCCGGCGAGAACCATTCAGCGGGCGTATGCGCGCCGCCTCCCTGTCCGCCGGCGCCGATGGAGAGTGCCGGGATCCCCAATGAGAGCGGAACGTTCGCATCGGTCGACGAACACTCCAGATGCGCGCGAATGCCCAGGTGCCCATCCACACTCCGCGCGAACTGCAGGATGGCCGCGTTCTCCGGCAGCCGCGCCGCCGGACGCGAACCAATCTCCTTCAGCCGCCCCGACACCTTGCCCGAGGCGGCGCGCTGATTCTCGAAATCCTGCGCTCGTTCGGCCGCGTCATGCAGCGCGACCACCAGCTCATCGATCCGCGCGTTCGACTCGGACCGGATATCCACCTTGGCCCGCGCCTGTGACGCGATCGCATTCACGCTCGCGCCGCCTTCCATCACGCCGACGTTGATGGCCGAGCGCGGGCCGCCATTCATCGGGGTTTCGGTGAAAAATGTAATCGCGCGAGCCAGAGCATGCACCGGATTGCCGATGCCGGAATCGCTCCAGCTATGTCCCCCATGGCCCGTAAAGGTCAGATCGAACCGCCGGCTCCCCAACGCGCGCACGGTGATGTGGTCCGTATGAGCGCCGTCCACCACCACGTAAGCCGCCACGCGTTTGGCCAGCTTCGATTGATTGCACAGATAGCGGATGCCGCTCAGATTGCCTTCGCCTTCTTCGCCGACGTTCGCCACCAGAACCGGATTCGCGACGCGGCCCTCCGGCAAGCCGCAGATCGAGAGCGCCCGCGCCGTCGCGAGCAGCGCCGCCAGACCCGCGCCGTTGTCGGCAACGCCGGGTCCGCGCAGCTTCCCATCCGAATCGATATAGATGTCCTCGCGCAGCCGCGGCGCAAAAACGGTATCCAGATGCGCGGTCAACGCGATGTACGGCAGCGCATCGTCTCCTTCTTCCGCCAGCGTTGCGACCACATTGCCGGCGGGGTCGAGATGCGCGCGCCATCCGTACTCGCGAAACTGCTCGGCCATCCATTCGGCGCGCTTCTGCTCGAGGAACGTCGGAGCAGGCACGCGGCATAACTGCAGTTGGATATCGGTGATCCAGTGCTTCTCGCGCGTCAGCCATTGCAGCGCATCGCGGATTTCGCGCCGCTGCGCGATCTCCGAAACCGCCCCCGCCGCCAGCGCGTTCGCCATATCCGAGTGTAGCGAAGAAGTCTACCAGCCTGTGGCAAGAGCGGCTTCCCTGCGGGCGCGCTCGGTTTGGGTTAGAAGCGCTTCGAGTTTGATTGGGCGACGCTCAGTTCGACGAATCTTTGGGGAAATGCTGGGTGACAGACGTTCTTTGATCGAATCGTCTCACCGCGGGCACCGTTGTCGAGCTGTCCTGCTGTTCCAGCGTGCGGGACCGCGAAGGCGTGGCAGTACTCGCATCAAACATAGCTTGCGGACTGCTCCGTCGCCGTCGCGGCTCGGTACGGGAAGTTAGGAAGCAATTGGGTTAGAACCGCTTCGACACCGATTGCACGGCGCTCATATTCGCCGGAGGAGCTATTTTGAATGTTTCTGGTTTGCGCGGGGGTGTCGAAAGAGTCTCGACAGAGCACGAGAAAGTCCGTGCGCCACGCGTTACTGCGCTACGCCCGTGCAGATGCGATCGAACGCGTCGGTCAAGCTGCGGGCGATCGATAGGGCGTCGCGGGATTCGATCTCGCGGCGATGCATCATGTACACCGGCTTGCCGTCCTGGAAAATGGCGATCGAGGGGGAGGACGGTGGGTATTCCGAGAGCAGATCGCGCAGGTGAGCCACTGCGGCGTCGTCGGCGCCGGCGAAGACGGTGGCGGACCGGTCGGGACGCACCGCGTGCTGGAGCGCCATGCCGATCGCGGGGCGCGCTTTACCGGCTGCGCAGCCGCAGATCGAGTTCACGACCACCATCGTCGTTCCCGGCGCGTTCACGTAAAGGTCGACTTCGGATGGCGTGCGCGCTTCTTTAACTCCGAAGCGGGTCAGTTCCGCGCGCATCGGTGAAACAAATTGTTCGGGGTAAGACATGATTTATCCGGTTAGCTCCTGATCCGTTACGAGACCTGCTCATTCCTGATTGAACACGAAGGTCTCTCCGCCATTATGAACGACGAGGTGACCGGGAGGAAACGACTTCGAGCCGAATCGGAAGAAAACGGCGCCGTCGGTGGATTGGCCGGGCGGGATTCGGGTCTGTACCAGCGCGATCGCGGAAGCCGCGGCGGCGGCTTCGAACCGCGCGCTCGTACCGAATCCGAGGGCCGCTTCGCGCCGCTTCTCGTAGCTGTTGTCGAGCTTCATGTTAGGGATGTTGTAGATGGCATCCTCATAAGTCTTTATGAGCTTGACCAGGTCGGAATGATTGCCGCGCTCGAGAACGTCGCCGACCACGGCGTCCGCGGAACCGGCGGGAGTCACGCGGCCATCGCCGCGGTCGAATTCAAAGTCCTCCGGCGAAAACGTGACATAGGCCTCGGAACCGTTGGAGATGGCGATCTGTATAAGTCCCCAATCCTTCAACTCGGTGGGCAAGCGGGCGCACATAACGGTGACTGCGCCGCGCGTCAGACTTTGATAATGCAGGCCGTTGTTTTCAAACTCGATTACCTGCGCCTCCACGATACAACCGCTCCAAAACACCCCGCTGAACAGCAGGGCCGTCCGAAGCAATTGTGAGATCATTGACCTTATTATCGACGCTATGCACATACCGACTGCGGCCGTTACCAGCGGCGCTGATGCCCCGCATCCGGATCCGGACTTAATCCCGGCTATGCGGTCTTTGGAAAGCATGGGCTTAAACAATCTCGAAGCGGTGCATTGGAATGACGGCGCATCGCAGCTGATTGAGTACGCCATCCAGCGCAACGAAGGGGTGCTTTCGGACGGCGGTTCGCTGGTGGTGCGCACGGGGCAGTTCACCGGCCGCTCGCCGAAAGATAAGTACATTGTGCGCGACGCCGCGACCTCCGCGACTGTCGATTGGGGCGCGGTGAACCAGCCGATGCCGCCCGCGCAGTTCGAACGGCTTCGCTCCAAGGTGATGACGTTCCTGCAGGGCAACGAGTTATTCGTTTCCGATCTTCGGGCCGGCGCGGACCATGAGTACGGCATTACGGTGCGGGCGATCACGCAGTATGCCTGGCATTCTTTGTTCGCGCGTCAGCTGCTGATCCGAAGCGATCCCGGCGCGGCTCCAATTGAGAAGCCGGATTTTACACTGATCTTCGCGCCGGAGTTTCTGGCGAATCCGGCGGAAGACGGCACGCATTCGGAGACGTGCATCGCGCTCGATTTCTCATCGCGAACCATTTTGATTGTGGGGACAAGCTATGCGGGGGAGCTGAAGAAATCGATCTTCACGGCGCTCAATTATCTGCTGCCGGAGCGCGGCGTGATGCCGATGCATTGCTCCGCCAATCAGGACAAGAGCGGCAGTGTGGCACTGTTCTTCGGCCTTTCCGGAACCGGCAAGACGACGCTGTCGGCGGATCCCGAGCGCGAACTGATCGGGGACGATGAACATGGGTGGAGCGATCGCGGGGTGTTCAATTTCGAGGGCGGATGTTATGCGAAATGCATTCATCTTTCGGCGGAAAAGGAGCCGCAGATCTGGGGCGCGATTCGCTACGGAACGGTGCTTGAAAACGTGGTGATGGATCCGGTGACGCGGCAACTGGATTTCAATTCCGACGCCTATACCGAAAATACGCGCGCCGCCTATCCGCTGGAATTCATCGAGAATGCGCTGATTCCAAGCACCGCGGGACATCCGCGCCACGCGATCTTCCTGACCGCGGACGCGTTTGGCGTGCTGCCTCCGATCGCGAAGCTCGACGCGGATGAAGCGATGTATCAGTTCCTGAACGGATACACGGCGAAGATTGC
>NZ_CAJCHS010000109.1 GCF_903970205.1 Nevskia soli
CACGGACAACCGCCAGGATGCGGCTCTCCAGGCGGGTCATTTCAATGACTATCTGTTCGTAAGTCTACTGCGTGGTGCGATCCTGCGGGCGGTTCTGGACGCCGGCGACGATGGCATGGCCGAGGACGAATTCGGTCTCCGAGTTGTAAAGGCGCTGGGATTTACCGCGGCTAAGGGCCCGTAAGGGAATAATCGAATCAGGCTTGGCCAGATGATCGAGTCATTTCCTCGCGTTGCAGGTTGCCGCACGAGCGTTTGATTCCTGACGGGCCCTAACAAGGACGCCCGTATCCATTGGATGCTGGATCCGGAGTCAGGGGCCGTGGTCCGCGAAGACGCGCAACGCTCTTTAGCGAAAGTTCTTGCCCATCGGGTCTGGACTGATCTTCGCCGGGGATGGCGCTACACCAACCCGAGTCTCTCCGTTCTCAAGCTCATCGACGTCGCCTTCATCGGGCTCGAAGAGATTGCCGCAGACACCGAACGGATGGCGGCCATCCTGCCGGATCTCCGCAAGCTCGAGGCGCCAGCGCGGAAAGCGATGTTGAAACTGCTGCTCGGCGCCATGCTCGACGGCCTAGCCGTCGGTACGGAAGCTTTGGATATGACGGAGCTCGACTCCGTGGCCCAAAAGTCACGAAATCTCTTGCGGTCACCGTGGGCCATCGACTCGAAGGAAACGCCCAGAAGTCGCACGGCGATGTTTTTGCAAGCGCCGGGCAAGGACAGGGTGGGACTGCGGGAGGAGCAGACGATCATCCGAGCGGGACACAACTCCCGTATCGGACGCCTCATCAATCGCAAGAGCGTCATCGGGACCAAGCTTGGGAAGTCGGACTACCTGAGCGTGATGACCGCCCTGATGGAACTCCTTTCGCAGGAAGGAGTGGTGTCTCGCGTCGACATCGAGGCTGACCAACAAGGTTGGCGTTTGTCACCTTCAGCTGTTCGCATCGTCCCTGGCGAAGCAGTTCGGAAAAAGACAGCTCAGGGAAACTTATATTTTCATGAACTTTACAATGAGATCGCTGAAGATCTGAAGGCCGGTCGTAGCAGTTTTTGGGGGCTGGAAGGCCGTGAACACACCGCCCAAGTGTCGCAAAGACAGCGCGAGTGGCGCGAGTGGCGCTTCCGTTTTGAAAAAGAAGACCAAGAAAATCTTACGAAGAATGCCGCTGAGCTCAAGGCGGCAGGAGAGTCGGAACAGTTCCTGCCAGCTTTGTTTTGTTCGCCAACCATGGAGCTTGGCGTCGACATTTCCGCGCTGAACGCCGTCTATCTGAGAAACGTACCCCCGACGCCGGCGAATTACGCGCAACGCGCCGGCCGCGCCGGTCGCTCCGGGCAGGCAGCCGTGATCGTAACCTATTGCGCCGCGCAATCGCCCCACGACCAGTACTTCTTCGAACGGCGGAACGACATGGTCGCTGGCGTCGTTCGGCCTCCCGCGCTCGACATCACCAACGAAGAGCTCGTGCGCTCGCACCTACATGCCGTTTGGCTTGCGGAGGCGAAGCTCGCTCTGTCTCCGGACATTCCGGAAATCCTCGATCTAACTCAGACCGGCTATCCTCTCAAACAAGAGATCCACGATGTAATCGACCGACCTGAGTTGGCCATAGCAGCGCGCCCCACAATGAAGCGCGTGCTCGATCAGGTGCTCGCCTCGGTAGATGGCCGCAAACCAGTCTGGATGAGCGAGCCTGACGACTTCGTCACTGCGGTCGCCCAGCGCGCACCGCTGGAGTTCGACCGTGCCTTTGATCGATGGCGTGAACTCTACAACTCAGCTCGAACCCAGCTTATGGAAGCCAATGCCCGATCCGAGATTACAGGACTTTCTGGTGCGGATCGCCGTCGGATCAAGGCGGCGCAGATGCAGGCGAGCGACCAGATCAGCATTCTGGAACAGGGCAAGGCGACAAACGGCTCAGACTTCTATTCCTACCGCTACCTGGCAACGGAAGGATTCCTGCCCGGGTATAATTTTCCTCGGCTGCCGCTCTATGCCTTTATCCCCGGAGAGGGAAAGACCGGCTCGTTCCTCCAGCGCGCCCGTTTCCTGGCGATCTCGGAATTCGGTCCGCGTAGTCTGATCTATCACGAAGGCCGGGCGTACCGGGTCATGAAGGCGAAGCTTCCGCCGGAAGTCCGTACGGGAGATGGCGCCGAGCTCGCCACGAGAGATATTTTCATCTGCTCGAACTGTGGCGCCTGTCACGACGGCGAGGTCGAACGCTGCCACGCTTGCAACACACCGATGGCAGGCGAGGTGCCGGTGCAAAGGACGCTGAGGATCGACAATGTTGAGGCCGCGCCGGTAGAGCGCATCACGGCAAATGACGAAGAGCGGGTCCGGCAGGGCTTTGATATTCAGACCGTTTTTTCCTGGCCGAAGCGAGACGGCCGGATTCAGATCGTTGAGGCCGACTTCCGTTGCGACGACGCCTCGATCCTCAAGCTGCAATATGCCAACAGCGCCGAGATCAGTCGGATCAACAAAGGGCTCAAACGGCGCGCCAATCAGACCGTCTTCGGTTTCTATATCGATCCGCGCAGCGGTTATTGGGCGAAATCGAACGACGAAGATCCTGATGTCGATGTGCCGCCTGATGTCGTTAGACCGGTGCGGATCGTCCCAATCGTCCGCGATCACAAGAATGCGCTTCTCTTCCGTTTCAGCGACCCCTTGGCCTATGCGCCGGAGACGATCGCGACGGTGCAGCATGCTATCATGCGGGGAATTGAGGTCGTCTTCCAATTAGAAGAGGGCGAGATTCTCGGCGAACCGCTGCCCGCTCGCGACAATCGGCGCGCCGTCCTTGCCTACGAAGCCACGGAGGGCGGGGCCGGGGTGCTAAGCCGGCTGGTC
>NZ_CAJCHS010000110.1 GCF_903970205.1 Nevskia soli
GGCAGTAAGTCGGGCGAGATCATGATTACGCAGTTCGGCACCGGCCGCCGCACCTATGACCCGGCCCAGCTCGAAGCCGATGTCAATAAGTACATCGCCGATTGGAAAGGCAAGCTGAAGGGTAAAATCGTCATGCTCTCCGGCCCCAAGGAAATCAAGCCCGAATCTGCAGCGCCCGAGTTCACCCGCTACACCGATAAGGACCTCAGCGAAATGGCCCAGGCGCCCACACCCAGCGCCAAGGCCAAGATCGACCTCAAGAACCTCAAGTTCCCCGACGACCCCGACGAGATGCGCCGCTTCTACATGAGCCTGCCTACGTCCGTCACCGAGAAGTTCTTCGACCAGCGCACGGAACTCCGCGCCAGGCTCGCCGCCTTCATGAAGCAGGAAGGCGTGGTCGCCATCCTCGACCGCGATGATCGCGCGCGCGACGGCCTGCTTTTCGCCGAAAGTGCCGGGTCCTACAAAGCGAAAGACAGTATGTCCCCCGCGCGCTTCATCGTCACCGGCGAACAGTACAACCGCATGGCGCGCCTGGTCGAGAAGAAGGTCCCCGTTCGTGTGCGCGTCAACCTCGAAGCCGAGATTTCAAAGGACGATAAGGACGGCTACAACATCGTCGGCGAGATTCCCGGCGGCGCCAAAAAAGACGAAGTCGTGATGATCGGCGGCCACTTCGATTCCTGGCACACCGGCACCGGCGCCACCGACAACGGCGCGGGCAGCGCGGTCATGATCGAAACCATGCGCGTCCTGAAAACCTTGAACCTGAAACTCGACCGCACGGTCCGTATCGCTCTCTGGAGCGGCGAAGAGGAAGGATTGCTTGGCTCCAAAGCTTATGTCAAAGAACACTTCGGCGACCCCAACACCATGCAACTTACCGAAGCCCACGCCAAGCTTTCGGGCTACTTCAATCTGGACAACGGCACCGGTAAGATTCGCGGCGCTTACTTACAAGGTAATGACGCGATGCGACCTATCTTCGATAGCTGGTTCACGGCTTTCCGCGATCAGGGTGTTTCCACAGTGACCATCAAGAACACCGGCGGCACCGATCACCTCTCGTTCGACGCGGTTGGACTTCCCGGCTTCCAGTTCATCCAGGACCCGCTCGATTACGGCACGCTCACCCACCACTCCGATATCGATACCTACGATCACCTGCAGGCGCCCGATCTGATGCAAGCCGCAGCCGTAATCGCGACTGTGGTCTACAACACTGCGAATCGCCCGGAGATGCTGCCTCGTAAAGAGTTACCCAAGCCGCAGCCGAAGGCCGACCAGGCCGCGGTCACCGCGACAGGGACGAATTAGGACGCGCGTGGCTCGGAAGATTCAACGTTACTGAGCCGCGACGGCAACGGAGCGGTTTCTGCTAGCGCCCGAAAAACGCCGCGTTTTTCTGCGTGAAGTCAGCCCACTTCTCCGGCAGGTCGTCCAGGGCAAATATCGCCGAAACCGGGCAAACCGGAACGCACGCGCCGCAATCGATGCACTCCACCGGATCGATGTAGAGCAACTCGGCAGCTTCAAACCGCGGATCGTCTTTCTTGGGGTGAATGCAATCCACCGGGCAAGCGTCGACACACGCCGAATCTTTGGTTCCAATGCAGGGTTCTGCGATTACGTAGGCCATAACGACGGGGAAACTCCAGATATAGCACAGCCCCCTGATTCAACCGAGCTCTCATTCCCATCCGCGACAAACTCTCATTCCCATCCGCGACGGCAACGGACCGGTCTTTCCACAATGTAAGCACCGTTTTCACGAAACTGTAATTTAGTTGTAATCAAGCGAACGTATGCTCAACAGACGCCGCCCGTGTGCTCACCAATGGAGCGCGGCCACAACTCGTCGGAGGCACGTTTGCACATATTCGGAGAGACTCTCTCAACCGCGAATTTCTTCTTCCTGCTATTAGCGCTCGGTCTGGCGCTCTCATTTGAATTCGTGAACGGCTTTCACGACACCGCGAACGCCGTCGCGACCGTCATCTACACGCACAGCCTCAAGCCTTACATCGCGGTCGTCTGGTCCGGCATGTGGAATCTCATCGGTGTCCTGGTCTCAACCGGCACGGTAGCCTTCGGAATCCTCGCGCTCCTCCCCGTCGAGCTGGTCCTAAACGTCGGATCTGCCGCAGGCTTCGCCATGGTCTTCGCCCTTCTCATTTCGGCGATTATCTGGAACGTCGGAACCTGGTATCTCGGTCTCCCCGCTTCCAGCTCGCATACCCTCATCGGCGCCATCATGGGCGTCGGCCTCGCCAACTCGATGATGTCCGCCGGACACGTCTTCGGCGAAGGCGTCAACTGGAACAAGGCGCGCGAAGTCGGTCTGAGCCTGCTCGTGTCGCCGGTCGTCGGGTTTGTCTGCTCGGCTCTCTTGCTCTTAGTGATGAAGGCTCTGATCAAGCGCGAAGATCTTTACCGCGCGCCCGATCCCGACAAACCGCCGCCGGCATGGATCCGCGGCTTGCTCGTACTCACCTGCACCGGCGTTAGCTATGCGCACGGCTCGAATGACGGCCAGAAGGGCATGGGACTTATCATGCTGATCCTCATCGGCATCGTGCCCGCCTCGTTCGCCGTCAACCTGAACACCAACGCCAAGGCGCTTCAGGAGATGCAACAAGCGACGCAGACCATCTCCTTCCAGATGGATCAGCATGCGCCGGGCGTCGCCATGGCCGCAGGACAAACTGCCGCTAACGAGCTGTCTTCCTACCTGAAAACGACCGGTAAGCTGACCGATCGAACCTGGGCCGCCATCGGGACCAAGTGCCGCGAGATCTCGACCGAACTCACCGGCCGCAACGATCTCAACAGCATGAACAAGGATCAGCGCATGCAGTTACGCAGCGACCTCTACCTGGTATCCGAATCGCTCGGCAAGATCAATAAGGGCCACAAACTCGATAACCCCGAGGAACAGAAATCCTCCGGCCAATTGAAATCAAGCATGGATAAGGTGACCAAATTCATCCCCGTGTGGGTCAAGTTCGCGGTCGCTATCGCGCTCGGTCTCGGCACCATGATCGGCTGGAAACGCATTGTAGTCACTGTAGGCGAAAAGATCGGCAAGGAACACCTGACTTATGCCCAGGGCGCCTCGGCCGAACTAGTCGCGATGGCCACCATCCTTGCCGCCGATAACTACGGACTGCCGGTAAGTACGACACACGTCCTATCTTCGGGCATCGCTGGTACTATGGCGGCGAATCATTCCGGCTTACAGATGGACACGCTGCGTAATCTGCTGCTAGCCTGGGTACTGACGCTCCCGGTCTGCGTTCTACTCGGCGCCGGACTATTCTCGTTCGGGCTATACTTCTTACTTCATGTACTCGGTTTGCACGGGTAGATTTGTAACGTTTCTGCTGTTGGCCCAATGGGTCCAGGCAGCGGAACCGAACTGCGGTCAGTCGCTCGTGGACGGCACAACTCCGCCGGCCACGGCTTCGTACATTTACCCGCGCCAGCCGGTTGTCCCGTTCTACCAGTGGGAGAACAACGACGGCTATTGCGGCGAAGTCTCTATGATGATCGCCGGACTCAATAACGGGCAGTGGATGTCGCAATACAACGCACGCCTGGTCTGCGGAACGGGCTTGTCCCAGTCCGGCGTGAACGGCGCATGCGCGGCCCACGGAGGCCAGCCGAACTATAACGCCCAGCTTCTGATCGAAGATCCCGGGACCGGAGTGACCGGCCCGAATGTCTACGCCGACGCCGCGCAGTGCGTATCCAACTCGCGTCTGAGCGGCAGCACCTTCAACTACTCCGCCCAAAGCACGGGCATCGCTGGATATCAGGAGTACATGTCCTGGGTAAAGTCCGAAGTGATCGCCGGCCATCAGGTGACTCTCGCCGTGCTGCTCAACGGAGGAAGCGACCCCCAGTACGATCACGAAGTTGCCGTGATCAAGATCGGCACCAATCATTCGCCAACCGATCCCACTTACTACGCCGATGACGTCATCTACTTCGACGACCATGGAGCGTACACTCTTCGCGGCTCCCGCTTCACAACGAACCCC
>NZ_CAJCHS010000111.1 GCF_903970205.1 Nevskia soli
AGGCGCTTGGGGAGTAAGAGACTAACTACGTGGAAGTTCTCATAATGATGAGTAGCCAGCCATTTGGTGTAAGCCTCGGCTTGCGACCGGGAGAACTCGTGCCGCGTCGCTTCTTCGCTTAAGAGGAACTCGCGCGGGGCCAGTTGCAGGGCAGAGGTCATGGCACGATGGCGGTTTTCAGAACCCCGTTGCGCTTTGCCAACGCTGCGAGCACGTCAGGTAGTGCGGCCAGCGGACGCTCGTCACCAACGAAATCGCGTGCGCGAACATCGCCCGCGATGATGTGATCGAGCGCCGCGCGATTGGTCGCCGGGGTGTGGTGGAAGCTGGCGATGGTCCGAAGTCCCGAGTAATGGAGTAACTCGGTCGGAAGACTAACTTCGCTTCCGCGAGGGCAGCCGCCGAAGAAGTTCACCGTTCCGCCGCGGCGCAGCGTCTGGGCGGCGGCGCGCCAGAGCTCGGGTTTACCCACAGCTTCAATGGCGACGTCGACGCCGCGTCCATCCGTCAGTGCGCGAATGTGCGCGACGGCTTCCTCGGGGATTTCGGTGGTGACACCGTGGTCGGCTCCGGCATCGAGGGCGCGGTCGACCTGGGCCTGACGACGCCCGCTGATGATGACGCGCATCCCCCGGCTTTTGGCTAGTTTCACGAACATGATGCCGATGGGTCCGGGGCCAATGACGGCGACCGTATCACCCTTGGCGGCTCCTGTTTCGTTGAGCGCGAGCACGGCGCAGGCTAGCGGTTCCATGAGAGCGGCGTCGGTATCACTTAGTAAGTCGGGAACGTGATAGGTGTTGCGTTCGACGATGCGCCTGGGAACGCAAAGATACTCGGCATAGGCGCCGTTGTTGAAGAGCAGATCTTCGCAGAGATTGGCCTGGTGGCGTTTGCAGTAGAAGCAGTTGCCGCACGGCGCGGAGTTGGAGGCAACGACGCGATCGCCCACCCGGAACCGTTCGACTTCGCGCCCTACGGCGACGACTTCGCCGGCGAACTCGTGGCCGAACGGCGAAGGCGGGACGATCATACGGGCGTGGTAGCCGCGCTGGAAGACTTTGACGTCGGTGCCGCAGGTGAGCGCGGCGCCGACGCGGACGAGCAGGTCGCCGGGACCGATCTGGGTGAGTTCCACGCGTTCCACCCGCACATCTTCTTTGCCGTAGAGCACCGCGGCTTGCATACTTTCACCCATGCGGATTTACCACGATTTTGAGAGACTCCGCCGTCGGTTTCGTCGCGAGTTGGAATGCATCGTGAATGCGGGCCAGGGGCATGCGGTGCGAGATGAGCCGATCGAGCGGAAGCTTTCCACTGAAGACCAGCTCCGCCGATTGTTTCTGAACATCGACGGAAGCGCTGTAAGAGCCGAATAAGATGCGCTCGCCTACGCAGATGCTGGCACCGGATAGTTCGATGCGTTCTTTGCTCGAAGTTTGGGCGAAGAGCAGGATTTTGGCTCCGGGGCGGGAGCAGTCGACCGCTTGTTCAACCAGACCTGGCACTGCGGTGGCGAGAATCACAGCGTCCGCGCCGCGGCCGTCCGTTAACACGGCGGCAGCCTTTGCGACATCGCTGACGAGTGGATCGAGCGCAATCTCCGCGCCGCAAAGCTTCGATAATTCGAGACGGCGCAGCATGGTATCGGTCGCGATGACCTTAACGCCGCGCTGGGCAAGCAGCATGGTGAAGATGAGGCCGATGGGTCCCTGCCCCATAACGACGATGACGTCGCCCGCCGCGGGCGCGAGTTGCTCGACCGCTTTCAGGCAGGTGTTGACCGGCTCGACGAAGGAGGCGACTTCGAAGGAAACGCCGTCCGGGATGCGTTCGACGCCGCGTTCGACGATCCAATCCATCACGCGGACGTATTGAGCGAAGCCGCCGCCCGCGGGCTCAAATCCAGCGGTGACGCCGACGCGCTTGTAGACCTTGCACTGCGCGTAGAGTCCGCGCTCGCAGTAGAAACAATGGCTGCACGGGATGTGGTGGAAGGAGATCACGCGATCTCCCACGCGGAACCTCTGCACGCCCGCCCCGACCGCAACTACGGTTCCGGCGGTTTCGTGTCCGAAGACGCGGGGCGGCGGAAGCAGGTTGTACTCGACCTTCTTCAGATCGGTGTGACAGACGCCGCAGGCTTCCACGCGCAGCAGCAGCTCGCCGGGCCCGATTTCGGGGACAGCGATGCGCTCCACGGCAACCACGCTGTCGCCGCGATAAACCGCGGCCAGCATGTCGGCTGGTATATCAGAACTCGCAGCTTGCAACGAACTCCCCCAACTTCTCCGAACAGAGCGCCGCGCGTTTCCCCAGCCGCAGCAACTCGGGCAGGCAGGTGAAGGGACGTTTGAGCGCGTCCATCGCGAGCCGCACGGTGTCGATTCTTCCATCATCCCGCAGGGCGCGATTGAAGTCGCAGTGCAGTTCTTCTTCGGCGAGGTCGCTCACGCATTTGACGGCGTAGAACGGGACGCCGAGTTCTTTGGCGCGTTTGCGTGCGCCGCGGGCTTCCATGTCGACGGCGAGGCCGCCGAGGAGACGGAGGGAGCGCTTCTCCTGGGCGGATCGGACGACGTGATCGGCGGTGACGAGAGCCCCGCGTGCGCAATGCGGGGAGGATGATGGAGCGAGCGATGGTTCGCCGCCGACTTCGGTCGCAGCTACGACGTCGCCGATTTTTAACGCGGGATCGAGGGCACCGCAAAGGCCGAGATTAAGGACCATTTCGAGATCGGGTCCGCCGACGGCGGCGTAGGCGCGTAGGGGGCCGGCGCCGTTGGCGACAGCGATCATGGGCTTGCCGCGGAAGATGCCGGACATGGCCCATTGGACGGGGAGGTGTTCGCGGCGAAGCTTGTCGCAGTGCTTGAGGAGGCCTTTTAGTTCGAGCGGGACGGAGGCTAGGAAGAGGATCATAATGCGTACGCGGAGCGACCCTCCCTCTCGGTCGGGCTCAGAGTGCGGGATTGTGCGCGGGTGAGGCTTTTGGTGCTGTGCGAAAACCGCTCCGTTGCCGTCGCGGTTCGGTATGAGGCGTGGGTCACGATGCGTACCCGTTGGCGCGGAACCAGTCAACGGCGGCGTAGGCGCCGTTGGGGACAGCGATCATGGGCTTGCCGCGGAAGATGTCGGACATGGCCCATTGGACGGGTTCGAGCGGGACGGAGGCTAGGAAGAGGATCATAATGCGTACGCGGAGCGACCCTCCCTCTCGGTCGGGCTCAGAGTGCGGGATTGTGCGCGGGTGAGGCTTTTGGTGCTGTGCGAAAACCGCTCCGTTGCCGTC
>NZ_CAJCHS010000112.1 GCF_903970205.1 Nevskia soli
GCGCTTTGCCCCGGCCCAACGTCGACCGAGTTTCAGGCACGCTCGGGGGCGGAGAAAACCAAAATCTTCACGTCCGGTGTAAAGGTCATGACGGCGGCCGAGGTTGCGCGCATCGGTTACGCGGCGATGCTCCAAGGCAAGGCGGTCGCGATTACCTGATGGCAGAATCGGCTCGGAGCAGAGGGCATCCGGCTGGCGCCGCGATCCTGGGTGCGGCGGATCGTTTACGGTCTCAATTCGGCGTAGAGTACGCGGTCGATTCCCGCGAGATCTTTCCCGATGCGCGGCTCGGACCAACGCGCGTCCAGCATCTGCGCGACGTCGGCGCTTTGGCCCGCGCCAAGTTCCAGTACCAGTCCTCCACCTCGACGCAGCACACGCGCGCTTTCCGGGAGTAAACGGCGATAGAACGCAAGCCCGTCCCCTTCAGCGAATAGCGCGAGTGACGGTTCCCAGTCGCGCACTTCCGGCTGCAGCGTGGCGCGCGCTTCTTCGGCCACATAGGGTGGATTGGAGACGATCAGTCCCACAGAGCGGTCGGCGAGCGCGGATAGCCCGTCCGCCTGGATCCAATCGACGCGGGCATTCCCCGAATCGCCGTTGGCGCGCGCGATGGTGAGGGCGGCTTCCGAAATGTCGACGCCGACAACCCGCCGCGCGCCCTCCAGCGCTAACGTGATGGCGATGGCGCCGGAACCGGTTCCCACATCGACCGTCATGGCGGCCGAGCGCGCAAACGGAAGCGCCGTTTCCACCAGGAGTTCCGTCTCCGGCCGCGGAATCAGTACGTCCGGCGTGACGCGGAAATCGCGTCCGTAGAATTCCTGTTTGCCGGTTATGTATTGAAGCGGCTTATGGCGCAGACGCTCGTGGAGGTAGCGGCCGTAGTGGATCCACTCGACCTCGCGCAATTCCCGTTCGGGGTGCGCGTAGAGATACGTGCGATCGTTATGCAGCGCGTGCGCGAGCAGCACTTCGGCGGTGAGCCGAGGCGCGTCGATTTCCCCGCGCTCCAGCAACTCCACGCCCTGGCGCAGCGCGGTTCCTACGTTCAGCACCGGCCTAAGAACCCGTGGTTGTAGTCGAACACCGCTTGCTGACGCGCGCGGCTCAGTAAATTCGGTACATTACCGAGATTCGGCTCGTTACCGAGATTCAGTACGTTACCGAGATTCAGTTCGTTACAGAGCCGCGACGGTAACGGAGCGGTCACTACCACGGGCTGCTAAGCCGCTTCGCCTTCCTTCTTTAACTTCTCCGTCTGGAAGTAAGTCGTAAGCGCGTCCAGCATCGGTTCGATGCGGCCTTCCATGAAGAGATCGAGCTGATGCATCGTCAGTCCGATGCGATGGTCGGTCACGCGATTCTGCGGGAAGTTATAGGTGCGGATCTTCTCGCTCCGGTCCCCCGTGCCCACCATCGTTTTGCGTTCCGCGCCTTGCGCCGCCTGCTGCTTCTCGAGTTCCATCTCATAGAGGCGCGACCGCAGCACCCGCAGTGCTTTGGCGCGGTTCTTGATCTGCGATTTCTCGTCCTGGCAGGAGACTACCAGACCGCTCGGAAGATGCGTGATGCGAACGGCGGAGTAAGTCGTGTTGACCGACTGGCCGCCCGGACCGGAAGAGCAAAACGTATCGATCCGGATGTCTTTCTCCTCGATCTTGACTTCCACCTCATCCGCTTCCGGCAGCACCGCCACGGTCACCGCCGAGGTATGGACGCGGCCCTGGGTCTCGGTCGCGGGAACACGCTGCACGCGATGCACGCCGCTCTCGTACTTAAGCTTCGAATAGACCTTCTCGCCGCTGACGAGCGCCAGCACTTCTTTGAGGCCGCCGACCGAACTCTCGCTCATCGAGGTGATCTCGACGCGCCAGCGCTGCGTTTCCGCGAAGCGGGTATACATGCGAAAAATCTCGGCGGCAAACAACGTCGCTTCGTCGCCGCCCGTCCCGGCACGGATTTCGAGCACGCAGTCTTTCTCGTCGTTGGGATCTTTGGGCAGCAGCAGCACGCGAAGCTCTTCCTCGATGGCCAGCACTTCGGGCTCGAGGCGCGTGGTTTCTTCGGCGGCCATCTGCTGCAGCTCGGGGTCCTTCTCCGTCGCCATGCCGCGCGCCTGTTCCAGCTCCGTATACGACTTTCTCCACTGGCGAAACTTGGCCACGATTTCGGCGAGATCGCTGTGCGACTTGGCCGCTTTGCGATAGGCGTCGCCATCGTTGATCACAATGGGGTCGGCAAGCTGACGCGTCACGTCTTCAAAGCGTCTCTCGATTTGTTCCAGCTTCTCTACGAATTGCACAGCGTCACACTTATCCGATCCGGCGTCCGATCAAGCGATTACCAGTTCCCCGCCCTGTTTGCTTTCGAGAGCCATGGCCCGGTCGAGCGCGCAGATGGCGACTTCCGCCTGCTCATTAGATGGCGGCTGGGTGGTCACGCGTTGCAGCCATAAACCCGGCGTTGTCAGAAGCGCCAGGAACGAACCCTGCCGCTTGGCCGCGAACCGGATCAGTTCATAACTGAGGCCCGCGATGAGCGGCAGCAGCGCGATCCGCGAGAGCAGACGCGCGGTGAACCCGTCGAACGGAATCGCGATATAGACCAGCATCGAAATGACCATCACCACCAGCAGAAAACTGGTTCCACAACGCGGATGCCACGTAACGAACCGCTGCGCATTTTCGACGGTCACGGGCTGGCCCGATTCGTAGTTGAAGACCACTTTGTGTTCCGCCCCGTGGTACTCGAAGACGCGCCGAATATCCTTGGCGCGCGAGATCAAAAACAGGAACGCGAGAAAGATGCCGATGCGAATGAAACCGTCCACGAGATTGAGCATGACCCGGCCGTGCAGCGCGGCCACGTGGCTGCCGATCTGGGTGGCCAGGTAGAGAGGCACGAACTTATACAGAAAAATGAAAAACGCCAATGAAAATAGCAGATTCGCGACCAGCGCGCCGTTGGATACCGGTTTCGCGGCCGCGGCCTGTTCGGCCTCTAGGGCCATATTCGCCGAGAAACGGAGCGCCTTCAATCCCAGAGTCATCGCCTGACCGAGCGTCCCTAATCCGCGCAAGACGGGCCATTGGAAGAACCGGTATTTCTCCGACATGCGCGAGACCGGCAGTTCGTCGGTTGCGATCTCTCCATTCGGCTTGCGCACGGCAACGCAGTAACTGTGCGGGGCGCGCATCATGACGCCTTCCATCACCGCCTGGCCGCCGACGAGCGTCTCTTCTCCGCTCTCCAGAATGGGGAGCATTTGTATGTGCGCAAACAGGCGCAGGAATGTACGTACGGGCACGGTGATCAACCTCTGTGAGTATAACGAGTCAGGCTATTTGGCGCTGACCGCGTTCATCCCCGCCAGAGCCTCGACACTCTTCGGGGGATTCCAGTAGAGCATCCGGCTGCAGCTCTCGCAGAACATTACCTTCTCGCCGCGTTTCAGTTCCTGCATGAACTGCGGACGAAGCGTGATGTGGCATTGCCGGCAGCGGCCGTCCAAGGCTTCTGAAACCGCGATCCCGGCGCGTGTTTTGCGGATGCGTTCATAAGCCGTGACTACCGCGGGGCTCATGGTCGCGATCGTTTCCCGGCGCGCGGCCATTAGCGAGTCTAAAGTCTTTCGGGTTCCCGCTACGCGCTTCTCGGCTTCGCCTTTTTCCGCGTCGACCTGCTTGCGCTCGTCCTTCAGCGCGGCTTCCGCGGCCTTGACGTTCGCATCCAGCGGTTCGGAGGCAGTCATCAGCTCCAGAATGCGGTCTTCGGCGCCGCGAATTTCCTTGGTCGCGTAATCGATCTCATTCTGAAAAGCGCGGTAGTGCTCGTTGGTTTTGGCCTCAAGGGCCTGGCCGCGCAACTTGGAGATCTTGCCTTCCGCAAGTTGGATTTCGCCCTCGAGACGCTTCCGTTCTTTCTGATTGGCCGATAGAGCTGAACGGTCGATCTCGAGCCGCCGTTCGTGGGAACTCAGCTTCTTTTCAATTTCCGCAATGTGCTTCGGTAACGCCGCGATCTCTTTTTGCAAAACAGCGATTCGGCCATCGATGTCATGGAGGCGCACCGCCGCTTCAAGGTCGGGCAGCATGTTTGACTCTATTTTAACATCCGGGCGGGCGGTTAGCGCCCGTTATGTTTCGCCGCGTCGCAGTTAATGGTCCCGTTTCAGCGCCAACGCGCGGGCAAGGGCATTCGAAGGTTCGACCCGTTCCATTTTCGGTCGCGGCGCCGACGATTCAGTGGAGGCCGCGGATCAGCTCCGGCGCAGGATCCCGCACTTCATCCCGGCGGATTACCGATAGTTTCCCGCGCTGTTCAAAGATGACCAGATGAGCGTCTTCAAGGTTTAAGACCCCGTGCTGGCGTAGCAGCGCGTGCATGTCGTCCCTGGTTAATCCCGCCCGGCGGAGTTCGGAATCGATAATCTGCCCGCGTGAGAGAAGTACCTTGGGCGGATGGTCGAATAGCGTCGCAAAACGCGGAATTTGCCGGAGCCTTGATACGATCCGGTGCGCGACGAGGACCGTCACCAGCGTCGCCGCCCCGGAAACATAACTCGTCGTGGTTGCGTTAGGGACTCGTCCCACGATCGCGCCCACTGCAACGGCCGCGACAAAATCAAATGCCGACATTTCGGCGAGGGTTCGGCGCTCTCCCAACCGAAACCCGAACACCGCTGTGAGGTAAAGGAGAAGGGCCTTTACGATGACCCAACCTAAGGCGCTGAATCCTCCGAATAAAGGCAACCGATCCAGTCTAGCAGCCCGTGCCGTAACCGCTCCGTCGCCGTCGCGGCTCTGCAACGTACTGAATCTACTGAGTTCGGCATGCCCTTCGGTTCCCAACCAAGGATCAAAAGGGGCGCTATCCGGCGGGTATCTTGAGACTTCTTCCTCGGGCGTCTACGTGCCTTCGTTCCAGCTCGCGAGATAGTGCTCTTGCTCGGGCGTCAAGCGATCCACCTGTACGTTCATCGCTTCCAGTTTGAGCCGCGCGACCTGCTTATCGAGCTTCTCGGGAACCGAATAGACTTTGTTCTCGAGCGAGGCGTGATTCTTCACCATGTACTCGGCCGAAAGCGCCTGGTTGGCAAAGCTCATATCCATCACGGAAGCCGGATGGCCTTCGGCCGCGGCCAGATTGATCAGCCGGCCTTCACCGAGCACGTAAACCCGGCGGCCGTCGCCAAGATTGAACTCCTCAACGAACTCGCGGGTTTCACGGCGGGAAACCGCGGCTTTGGCGAGCGCTTCCAGATCGATCTCGATATTGAAGTGCCCCGAGTTGCAGATGATCGCGTTGTTCTTGAGGCGGCCGAAGTGCTCGCGTCCGATGACGTGCTTATTACCGGTGACGGTGATGAAGATGTCGCCGATCTGAGCGGCTTCGTTCATGGTCATCACGCGGTAGCCATCCATCACGGCTTCGAGCGCCTTGGTGGGGTCGATTTCAGTAACGATGACGTTGGCGCCGAGACCGCGCGCGCGCATCGCGACACCGCGTCCGCACCAGCCGTAGCCGGCCACCACGACCGTGCTCCCCGCGAACAGGACGTTGGTTGCCCGGATAATCCCGTCAATCGTGGATTGGCCGGTGCCATAGCGGTTGTCGAACAGGTGCTTGGTGTAAGCGTCGTTGACCGCCACGATGGGGTACCGAAGCACGCCTTCCGCGGCCATGGCGCGCAGCCGGATCACACCGGTGGTGGTTTCCTCGGTGCCGCCGACGATCTCGTCGAGCAACTCTTTTCGCTTGGTGTGAAGGAGGGATACCAGATCCGCGCCATCGTCCATGGTGAGGTGAGGACGGATGTCCGCGGTGGCGTTCAAATGCCGGTAATACAACTCGTTCGATTCGCCTTTAATCGCGAACACGCCGATGCTGTAGTCTCTGACGAGAGTCGCGGCGACATCGTCTTGGGTTGACAGGGGGTTGGAAGCGCACAGGGTCACGTCGGCGCCGCCGTCTCGAAGAGCAATCATCAGATTCGCCGTCTCGGTGGTGACGTGCAGGCAAGCCGCCACGCGCATGCCCGCGAGCGGCTGCGATTTGATGAACTGCTTGCGGATGGTTTGAAGAACGGGCATCGACTGAAAGGCCCATTCCACGCGGCGCTTACCGAGATCGGCGAGCGAAAGGTCTTTTACGTCGTGAGCGATTTGAGTTTGAACGTTAGCTGGCATTATTTATATTCATTTGCCTTTCGGGGTGAAATTGGATTAGCGCGCGCCGACTTCGGCGAGTTCCGGTGCGGCAATTTTGGCGGCGCTGCGGAGCGCGTCAACCTTGTCCGTCTTTTCCCACGAGAAACTCTCTTCGGTGCGGCCGAAATGCCCGAAGGCTGAGGTCTTGTGGTAAATCGGGCGCCGGAGGTCCAGAGTCTTGATGATGCCTGCCGGTGTCAACGAGAAGTTCGCGCGAATCAAACCGCAGATATTTTCTTCCGGGATCGTGCCCGTGCCGAACGTGTTGACGTTGACCGAAACGGGTTCAGCCACGCCGATCGCATAAGCGAGCTG
>NZ_CAJCHS010000113.1 GCF_903970205.1 Nevskia soli
GCTACCTGGAAGATCACCTCGTATAACCCGACCGCCCCCGGAACCAGATAAGACGAAACGATGTTGCCGGAATCGGATCCATCGATAATCGAATCCACCGGAGTTAGCAAGGGGTTCAGAGGGGGAACGACCAGTTGCCCGGTGATGGAATCGGTAGCGGGCGTCGTAATCCCAAGACCCGTCACGTAAACAACCACGGCTTCCCCTGGAAGCGCTGGATTGGAAGGTGTGACTAACCCGGTAGCCGCGTTGCCGCAGCAGAGGGAAGTATAGAAGGCCGTCAACGTTAGCGTGGCGCTGGAACCGGTGACAGTAGCGGAATAAGTGATGGCGGCCCCGGTTGCGCCCGGCTGCTTGGCGGTCAGGAAGATGCGGGTATATTCATTCGCGGCGGAAGCCGTAACATTGGGGTCGCTCGCATTGATCTCGTTGATGAAAGCGGTCTCTACCGTGGCCAGCGTATCCGCGGCTTGCACGGTGTAGTTATAAGCCGTCCCGTTGATTGTGATCGTGCCGACGTCACCCGCGTGGATAGTTCCGTCAACATCGACAAGCCCGGTAGCATAAGTGCTGTAGTGATAGACCAATCCGGTACGAGGTTCCGGGCCCGGTTCGGCGAAGATACCGGGGTTACCGGCGACGATAACCGTGCCGATCGTGTTGGTCGGCGACAGCGATCCGTCGGCATTTTGCCGAACCACTTCAACACTGACGCTCGAGCGGTCGGTGAAGTCAAAAGGCATCTGGGCGTTGATCTGGGTCGGTGAAACAAAGAGCAGATGCGCCGCTATTCCATCGATATAAACCATCGTGCCGGCTACCAGGAGCGGATAGCTGAAGTTCGTCCCATCCGGATTTGCGACTAATGCTCCCGCCGCGGTCCCGGTGGAGAGTCCGGTTCCGAAAATTGTGATTAAGCTGCCGGGCGCGACCTGAGTCGCGTCTGCAAGGTTGATATAGATATTCGGTTCGGGAGTAGCAACGGTAATGGCGGACGAGCTACTTACGGCGGCGCTGTAAGTGGTCGCGGTTCCGGGCGTGCCGGCGACCCTTGCGGTAAAGATGACTACCGGACTCGTTGAGTTACTGGTGTCCGCCAGCGCGATGATATTTGGGTCCTGGGCAGTTCCGGAAACGAGACCATCCACAAGGTTCGCAATCCCGGTGGCAATGGTCGACAGCGTGTCGCTGCTTGTAACCGTGTAAACGTAGTTTACGGAATCTACCGTAAGAGTAACTGTATCGCCTTTCGCCGGCGTTCCGCCAAGCGTGAGACTACCTGATCCGTAGATCTGCAGACTCGCAGCGTTACGAACGGCGGTCTCGGGGAGTTGTCCATTTACCGAGAAGTCGGTTGGCGTGTAAGCGACGACTCGCAGATTGTAAGTGTCCGCAACCCATAGATTCGTCCCATCCCAGGCAAGGGCGCCGGGGGATTGCACGGAATCCGTGTTGGCTGAGGGTGAGTCGGTGAGGCCATCGGGCTCACCAAGAATCGCATCCGGGTTGCCGGTAGTAACTGTCGGCGGCGCGGTGGGGATCGTATTGTAAACCAGAATTCGATCGTTGCCGCTATCGGCCACATACAGCCGCGTCCCGTCAGAAAGCGCAAAGCGCGGGAACGAATACGTTACGGCGCATAGCGGCGGATATGTGGGGTTGTTATTACTGTCGGTTCCGTTGGAAGCGCAGAGTACGGTCGAGTTATCGTCGGTATCGCTGACGAAATCCGGCTGACCTAGAACCACATTCGCCGGCGCGTTATTGGCGGTTGGTATCCCATTCCAGATCAGGACGCGATTGTGTCCGAGATCCGCCACATAGAGATTCGTCCCGTCGGTAGTGACCGACGTGGGGCTCGCGAGGCTGGACTGCGTAGGAAGCGGAACGTCCTCGGTAACCGGCGGCGGCGGATTCACCGTCATGCTGGCCTGTCCCAGGACGGTGTTGGCGGACGCGCCATTGGAAGTTGGAACCGTGTTGTAGATTAGGACCCGGTTGTTAAAAGTGTCGGCGACATAGAGCGCGCCGTTGTAGATCCAAACGCCTTGAGGACCGGAAAGCGACGCGGCGGTAGGCGGTTCGACTGCGATGTAGTGGGTGAAGTCGGGCTGGCCGACGACGATATCGGCAGGCTGGTTAACGCCCGTTGGAAGCGTCTTCCAGATAAGGACGCGATTGTTGTTTGTATCGGCCACGGCGAGCATCGTGCCGTCGGTCGCAACCGCGGACGGCGAATAGAACGTGTTCTGCGTGGTGCCGACGTTCGCATAGACGTAATCGGTCTGTCCGAGGAGAATCGAAGGACTGCCGACGCACACCGGACAGGTGCCGTACAGCGACGCGTATTGGGCGGGAATGTTGGTTGGCGTGGGAAAACTCGACACACCCGTGTAGCCCAGGACACGGTTGTTATCGAGGGCCGCGAACATCACATTACCGTCGGCCACCCACAGCGTGTTTGCGCCGAACGCCACGCCCCCGGGGGCCCCGAGAACGTTCTGAGTGGGAGGACTTTGATACAGCTGGTAGGTGAAATTCTGCTGTCCTACAACCAATCGCGCAGCTTGGCCGGTCAAATAGGTCGGCTGGCAGAAAACGGGTGAACACGCCAAAAGAAAAGCGAAAACAGACTTCATGAATGAATGGTTTTGTCCTGTACGGAGCCTGGATTTTGGGCAGCCCCGATTATATCAATTGCTTACGAAACCATCGGTTAGGCATTCATCGGGCCATTTCGCACGCTTGCGGGAACGCAGAAAGGCGGAACACGGTCAACGCCGCGTTCCGCCTGTCTGCCTAACGGTTTTACCAACCGAAAATGTGTTACTTGGCGGTCGCTGCGGTGTCGCTTGCGGCAGCCGGCGCCGGCTTCGTGGTTTTCTTGGTCTTCTTGACTTTGGCGGTTTTGGTTTTGGCCGGAGCGCTGGTCGTCGCCGGCGCCATCGTGGTGTCGGTAGCTTGCGGCGCGGCGGCGAAGGCCGAACCGGCGATCAGGGTGAGACCGAGAATTGCTGCGTTGAGTTTGTTCATTGTGTTTTTCCTTTTCCTTGGGAAGCAGTTTGTCTGCGTTCACTACTTCAGACGTTCGGGTTTCTTAAGGGCGGGTGAAGGCACCGTTAAAAGGACACAACGTTATTGCGGAATCCCTATCGGCCCGCAGTAACCGCTCTGTCGCCGTCGCGGCTCAGTAACGGTGCTGAGTACTGTAACGTGCTGGGTCTACAGAGCCGCGCGCGTGAGCATGCGGTGTTTTGACGGCTAGCGAATGTCACTCTCCGAAACCGCCGGATTACTTCGAAAGAAGCCGCTCGGAACTAATTCGAATCCGGCGCGATGCGCAGACATGACCGGCCATTCTTCAGGGCGCGGAATGTGAGTAATCCCGACGGTGTACCACAGCACGATGTCCTCTTCGGCAATTTTCCGACGAGCCGAAGTCCAGTGCGGAAGACCGTCCGCGCCATTGCTCTGGTTGACGTAGTCGCCGGCCGCATAGCGCTGGTCCGGATCGTAACGCGTCACCCACAGCGGAGCTTCAAGAAACCCGGCGCGTTGCTTGATCGGAGACGATGGCTCGGCGTAAGAAGGCGAGCTCTCGCCAGGAATCAGCAGATATCCAACCGGCTCGCCGAGCGCGTTCCTGCGCGATGGGTTGATTACCTTCCAGTACCGGTTGGACGCCGCGTTCACCTGCCGCTTGGCATCCTGCTCGTTAGTCAGCTGCGTTTCTATCGTCTCGATCGCATTTCCATGGTTGTCTGCAGAGTTATGGTGAGCGGACCCCGTGTTTACCTCCATGACGCTGTTCTTCACGCCATCCACGTCAAGATCGAGCCGGAAGTTAAAGAAATGTTGATGGTGTACAGCGTCCAGATCGGGCGCAACGCGGTGGCCCTGAGCGTGCTCGTGACCCGCGCCGGGCGGCACTCCCTTAGTCGCCATGATCCCGGTCAGCAACACCTCCATACCGATGCGCCCGTCCTGATGAAAAACCCAGTTGAATCCGTATTCGTAAGGCGGTGCGGAGATGATAGTCGCCACCACTAACTCGCGGGCGCGCCGGGAGACAATGCCGCCGCGACTTACGTCGGAGTAACGCCAGAGTATCCCTCCATCGCGCTCATAGATTGCCGCGGCATGCGGTGATGTATAGCTATTCCCGCGTTCATCCGCGAAGACCGCATCGGCGAAAACCGCATTGGCAGGGACGTCTCGTCCCCGTTCCAGAGGTACGACGGATCGTCCGACAAAGGAATAGCCGCTGATGTCGAATGAATTCCGGAAATACCAGGCGGGGCTGGAATCCCCGTACGGCACAATCATTTCGGATAGTCCGGCTTTATATAAGATCGGCCGTACTTTGCCACCGTCTAGAAACCCTACATCGTAGATCTGCAGCCCTTCGCGCGGATGCAGCGCAAAGTGGAAGCGCCAGTTATCCCATTCGACCTCGGAGCCGCTTAGGCGGAAGCTAACGCCTTTCGGCTGGTTTGTGTCCAGAGGTTTCAGTTCCTCAGTCTTGATGTCTTCTAAAACA
>NZ_CAJCHS010000114.1 GCF_903970205.1 Nevskia soli
CCCGCGATATGTTGAAAGCGTGCAGCAGACCAGCGCGGACTTACTCGAATTCGAAGCCTTGCGCGCACTCCTCGCCCGCTATGTCGGCAGCCCCATGGGTCGTATGCGCCTTGACGCCGTCGCTCCAGGTACCGACCGGAAAGCCATCGAAGCCCAACTGGCCGAAGCCGGCGAGGCGATCGAGTATCTGCGCGCCTCCAGTAAGCCGCAGCCGGCGCAGCGCGGGTCCGCGATCCGCATCTCTTTCAACGGCCTGCCCGATTTCACGCAAACTGCGGAAAAGCTCCGCATCGAAGGCGCGACGCTCGAACCCAAAGAACTGTTCGACCTGATCTCGCTTCTCGACCGCGCAGCCGATGCGCGATCCATCCTCAACGCCGCGGCGGAACGTTTCCCCCTGCTCGGAGCGCGCGGCGCGAGCATCGGCGACTTCCGTCCGCTGCTTGTCGAAATCCAGGGCAAAGTACTGCCCGATGGATCGATCGCCGATAACGCGAGTGTCGCGCTGAACCGGCTGCGGCGCGATATCGAGCGCCAAAAGCGGCAGATTCAGGAGTCGCTGGAGCGCTTTCTTCGCACGCATCGCGATGAAGGCCTGCTGCAGGAAGAGATTGTCACCATCCGCAATGAGCGGTTCGTCGTTCCGGTGATTGCCGGGCAGCGGCGGCGCATGAACGGCGTCATTCACGGGGCGAGTTCCAGCGGCCACACGTTGTTTGTCGAGCCGCTCGAGACCATCGATTTGAACAACGAACTCGTCCGGCTCACCGAAGAGGAGATGCGTGAAGTCCAGCGCATTCTGCGCGAGCTGACGGCGCGCCTGCGCGAGAGCGGACCGGAGATCCGCGTCGCCATCGAGACTATGGGCGACCTCGATCTGATCTTCGGCAAAGCGCGGTTTGCGGTCGAGTTCGAGTGCTCGATTCCGGTGTTCAGCGGGCAAGGGGATCGGCGTCTCGAATTGCGGGAAGCGCGCCATCCTTTATTGAGCGACGTTCTCAAACGGCAGGGCCGGCGCGTGGTTCCGTTCAGCCTGAAGCTCGATTCCGATTGCCGCACGCTGCTTATCAGCGGACCTAATACCGGAGGGAAAACGATCACGCTGAAGTCCGTCGGGCTGATCGCGCTGATGGCGCAATCGGCCTTCCCGGTCCCTTGTGAATACGCCGAGCTGCCGGTTTTCGAGCAAGTGCTGGCGGATATCGGCGACGCGCAAAGCATCCAGGAAAGCCTCAGCACATTCTCCGCGCACATCGCGCGTTTGCGGGAGATGGCGCTGGATGTTACGCCGGAAACGCTGGTGCTGCTCGATGAAATCGGATCGGCAACCGATCCGGAAGAAGGCGGCGCTCTCGGCGTTGCGCTGGTCGACCATTTCCGCGCGGCGGGAGCGTTCACGCTCGCGTCCACTCACCTGCTGGCGCTCAAAGTTTACGGCGCGAATACACCGTCCGTGCTCAATGCCTCGATGGGTTATGACGAAGAAAGCCTCGCGCCGACTTACCAGCTGCAAGTCGGGCTGCCGGGGAAGTCGGCGGGTCTCGATATCGCCACACGCCTCGGCATGCCGGAGGACATTATGAAGCGCGCGCGGGCCAGCCTGAGCAATCGCGAGGCGGATCTTGCGGGCCTGATCGCGGAGCTGCACCGCCGCCTGGATACCGCAACCGCCCACGAGCAGGAACTGGCGCACGAGCGCACGCGACTGGAAACGACTGAGCGGCTTCGCGCAGCCGCGTGGGAGCGCCGCGAAATCGAGCGCTCACGCGAGCTCGAAGCCAAAACGGAAGAGCTGATCGCGCGCTTCGAACAGCAATCGCGCGAAACCATCGACCGCCTGATGGAGACTTCCGAGCGCCGCAAAGCGGAGGATCTGGCGCAGCGCAAGATCTCGCGCGTGAAGCGCGAGTTTCGCGAGCAGGTGCAGGACGCACTCACCGATCCGGCCGCTGCTGCGACCAAGACGCCCGAGCGGGCAAAGCTCGAAGAAGGCTCTCGCGTCCGTGTGCGCGGCGTCCGCGACGTGGCGCGCGTGCGGCGCCTGCTTTCGAATGACCGGGTCGAAGTCGAAGCCGGGTTCATGAAGATGCAGGTTGCGCTCGAAGATATCGAGGAAGTACTGCCCGAAAGTGCCGGCGTGGACAAGCCGCGCATGGGCTCCAACATCCAGTTCCGGCAGGCGCCCCAGCTGAATCCGGTCTTCCAGGAGATCAACATTATCGGCGAGCGGGCGGACGAAGCGCGCGACCGCGTGGAGCAGTTTCTGGATCAAGCCGCGCTCGCGACGGCCAGCCGTGTTCGCATCGTACATGGCCATGGAATGGGCGTTCTGAAGCGCGTCATGGCCGAACTGCTGGGGGCGAATCCGCACGTCGCGCGCTTCTACCCGGCCACGCCGAATGAGGGCGGCGCGGGAGCGACCATCGTCGAGCTGCGGGAATGAATGTCTCGTATCGGGATATTTTCGACAGCCTCACAACCGGTCATTTTGAGACGCTCTATCGGCATCCGCTCAGATTGCTCTGCCCACGCAGGTTGAGGATGTGCGACCCCGGCGAAGCCCTATACTGTATGCTCCAACTTTGGCAAGACGGGCGTCCTCGATCAGGAACGGAATACACCTGGAGAGTGAAAGAAATGAGGGATGGCGAAGTGAGCTCGATGACACGGCGGGAGCTGCTGAGAAGCGCTTCGGTCACAGCGGCGGCGGTGGCACTGGGTTCGCTGGCGGGGCAGGACAAAGCCGGCGCAGCGGAAAGGTCAAAGGCATTCCCGGAGAAGTTTCTATGGGGCTGCGCGACAGCCGCGTACCAGGTGGAAGGCAACAACATCAACACGGACCTATGGCTGATGGAGCAAATGCCGGGGACGATTTCAAGGAACGGTCGGGCGATGCATGCGATCACTACCATCTATATCCACAGGACATCTCGATGGTGGCCGACCTGGGGTTCAACACCTATCGGTTTTCGATTGAGTGGTCGCGAATTGAGCCGGAGGAAGGGGCGTTTTCGAACGCCGAGCTGGAACATTACCGGCGCATGGTGGGCACTTGTCATGAGCAAGGGCTGACTCCCATGGTGACGTATTCGCACTTTGCCCTGCCCCGATGGTTCGCGTTGAAGGGTGGATGGGAGCGGGCGGATGCGGCGGACCGGTTTGCTCGCTACTGCGAGCGGGCGACGCGGTACCTGGGCGACATGATCGGGTATGCGTCGACGTTGAACGAGCCGGACTTGCCCCAATTACTGGACTGGGTCAGGTTGCCGGGAGGTCCAGGGGAAATGAGCGTTTCGGACATGATGCGCGGGGCGCGGGAACGGGTGCGCAAGGAGGCGAACGCTCCGGAGTTTTCGAACTTCCTCACCGGGGACGCGAACAGAAACCATGACGGGTTGATGGCTTCGCACTCCAAGGGGATGGAAGCGATGAAGTCAGTGATGCCTGGGATGCCGGTGGGGTTCAACCTGGCCATGCAGGACGATCAGCCGGCTCCTGAAGACAGCCACGTGGATGAAAAGCGATCGGCGGTGTACGGGTCGTGGCTGGAGGCGGCAAAGCATTGCGATTATCTCGGCGTGCAGACGTATGGTCGTTCGCTGGTCGGCAAGAAGGACCTGCCACCGCCGGCGGGAGTTGAGGTGACGCAATCGGGGATTGAGTTTTATCCAGAGTGCGTGGAGCACGTGGTGCGGTATGCGAGCAAGGCGACGGGGGTTCCGATCATCGTTACGGAGAACGGCATTGCAACCACCGATGACACGCGGCGGGTGGAGTACGTGCGGCAAGCGGTGGCCGGTCTGAAGCGGGCGATCGACGATGGGGTGGATGCGCGTGGATACATCGCTTGGTCGCTGCTGGATAATTTCGAGTGGATGTCGGGATATGAGCCGAAGTATGGGCTGGTCGCGGTGGACCTGAAGACGCAGAAGCGGACCATCAAGCCTAGTGGGGTGACGCTGGGGAACATTGCACGCCGGAATTCTCTCTGACTGAAGAAAGGCAGATTCCCTTCGGCGGCCCAATCTTGGCGCTCTCCGATGACAAGGCAACGAGTTCGCGAAGAAGAGGTCGAGAGACTACGGGTGTGCCGCGAACTTGAAACCGACTTCGCCGGGCGCAAAACAGTTATTTTTTGGGTCGTTCTCATCGCCGTCGCAGGTTTGTTCTGGAGCCTGGTGAGGAGTTCCCACACCTTTGCGCCCATTGGGCCGGGGACCGTTCCGGTTGAAACCATGAAAGTTATACGACCCAATCGCGTTTCGGGTCTTTCACGTATAAACGTTTCACAGTGCCGCAAGAGGTGCACATGTCAGCAAAAAGGCTCTCCCTTTTCCCCCTTTCGGACCACCTGAAAAAGCCTTTCTCTTTGCAGAGGAGGCCGGGACGTACGTCACCACCACCACCGGAAGCAGAAACAGTGAGACCGCTGATGAGTTGTGAACCGCCGCAGTGTTCACATGTATTGTTGGGCATGGACAACTATAGCCCTAGGGGTGACTCGTGATCCCGCTTACCCTCCCCAAAGGGGTCCTTTTCGGGACTGCCCCGCCCATCATCATTCCAGTATGGCCGCCGGTCGGTGTGATGATCGAGCCGGGCCGACCTCACCGATCAATCTGCCTAAGGCCGATTCCCTCCCTCTGGCCGCTAGTGATATACTTCGTAGTACGAAAGGATGTTCTGAATGGATGAACCCAAGATGTACCCAATCGAAGAAGCACTAAAAGCACAAAAAGCCTTGCGTGCCCTGGCAGGACTCGGGCCCGAAATGTTC
>NZ_CAJCHS010000115.1 GCF_903970205.1 Nevskia soli
AAGATCCCCGGTCCCATCTCAATGGTACGCGGAAGAAGATCAAAAACGGCGGCGGGGGTCCATTCCGCGCCTTCGCGGGTAGTCAGACCGGCGCGGTTCAACTCAGCGGCGGCGTGCGACAGGGGCCGGTCGTCTACGATACTGCTCATAATCGACATGAGCACGCGCCGCTCTTCGGGATTTTCTTCAAGGTGCATGCCATCGGAGCTGACCCGTAACCCGTAAGGTAGTTCGACCGCCGGCGTTCTGACCGGCTGCGCGGGCCGCGAGATTTCACGCTGCCATTCGAGAGCCACCAGAGACCAACCAGCCGCCGCGCGCTTCACTAGTTCGTCCAGGCTCGGTAGTCCACTTACCGTTTGCCGTTCTCGTTCGTACATGGTCCGACCCTCCGGATGCACCTAGGCGGCAAGTTAGTGACCATCGTAAAGCGTTTCCTTTCAGTGCTCCCGATGCAGCCGGTGTCCGGTTTCGAGCAGTTGGTGTCCCGGTAAGCGACGCCGCGCAGTGATAGCATGGCTGCGTGACTCGCCGCGAATTATCCACGATGCTTGCCGCGCTCGGGAGCTTTGGTACAGCTCTAGCCGATGAACCGGCTTCCGGACATTCGAGGGTCTACGCATTTGATGCCCTGCCGGTGACTTACTCGTCCGGGGGCGCGGCCACTCGCCCGGTCATGAAGGGCAAGCTACCGACCGGAGAAGCTGTGGAACTGCATGAGACAACTCTGGCGCCGGGCCAAATGCCTCATCCCGCGCATCGTCACGTGCACACCGAATTTATGCTGATTCGCGAAGGATCACTCGAATTCATCCTGGACGGAAAGTCCGAGCGGCTGGGTCCGGGCGGCGTCGCTTATGCGGCATCGGGAGAGTTACACGGATTAAAGAACGTTGGGACCACGCCGGCTAATTACTTCGTGATCGCGATCGGCAGCGACCCGTCAAGCGCGAACAGCAGCAAGTAAGTCATGTAGTCTGCGCCCCAAGAGTACGGCGCAGATCGGCCGCCTGCGTCTTGATCCGGCTCTTCTCCGAAGAGGATAGCCGATCCGCATTTCGAATCTGCATCAACGTCCGCGGATTCGCTCGCAGCATCGTCTCATGCCTCAGGAGAAACTCCCAGTAGAGCGTAGTAAACGGGCACGCATTCTCCCCCGTAGACTTCGCCGGATCATACCGGCAGTGCCCGCAGTAATTACTCATCCGCTGGATATACTTGCCGCTGGCGATATATGGCTTCGATCCCATCACGCCGCCATCGGCATATTGCGATAGACCCAGCGTGTTTGGCGACTCAACCCACTCCACCGCATCGTAATAGATGGCCAGATACCAAAGGTGCACCTGCTTCGGCTCGACCCCGAACAACAAAGCAAACAACCCCGTCACCATGAGTCGTTGAATGTGGTGCGCGTACCCGTAACGCAAGGTCTGCCCAAGCGCCTGGCGCATGCACTCCATATCCGTCTTGCCGTCCCAGTAGAACCGCGGTAGCGGTTCATGCGCATCCAGATGGTTTCGCTCCAGATACTCCGGCATGAAGCGCCAATAGATACCTCGAACATACTCGCGCCATCCGAGTATCTGCCGTATGTATCCTTCAACGGCTTCAATTGGCGCGTGACCATCGTGATAGGCCTGCTCGGCCGCGCTGACCGCATCGCGCGGATTGAGCAGTTTCAGATTCATCAACGCGGAGAGGCGCGAATGGTAGAGCACCGGCTCATCGGTCCACATCGCGTCCTGATACATGCCGAAGAAGGGAAGGGAATTGGACACGAAGTCTTGCAGCGCACGCTGCGCATCGGCGGCAGTAACCGGAAAGTCGAAGTTATCGAGGGTTCCGGGATGGTCCGCAAAGGTCGTGTTCACCATTGCGATTACTTCGGAAGTGATCGCGTCAGACGCAAACGTTAGTGGCTTCGGAAGGAATCCTGGGCCGGCTTTGCCAAAGCTGCCCCGGTTCTCCACGTCGAAGTTCCACTTCCCGCCAACCGGTTCCCCGCGTTCCAACAGAACCTTGTGCCGTGCCCGCAGCTGACGATAGAAAAACTCAAGCCGCAATTGCTTCTTAGCGTGCGCCCATTCGCCGAACTCTTCCGTGCTGCAGTAGAAATGACGATCCGGACGGAACTCCGCAATCGGCCGCAAGCTCTCCGCAACGCGCCACTCACCCGGCTCGACTACGATGACCTTAGCCGGCCGCAAACGCTCTATCGTTGCTCGAAGCTCAGCCGCAAAGGATCCGCGATTGGCAGGATCATCCATCAGCCGATAGATGACCTGGATGTTCTCAGCGCGCAACTCAGCGGCGAAGTGCCGCATCGCGCTCAGGAACAACGCGATGCGCACCTTGTGGCTCCATGCGTGGGTTGCCTCTTCGCGCACTTCCGCCATCCAGACCGCATCCACCGCGCGATCGAAGCCATCGAACGCGACGGACTTTCGATCCAGCTGATCCCCCAATACGAGCACCAGATTGCGCATCAAAAAGAGAGGAGCAAATAGATAACGGGCAGAGTGAATAACGTGCTGTCCATTCGATCCAGAAACCCGCCGTGTCCCGGCAACAACGTGCCGCTGTCTTTAACGCCCGCGCCGCGCTTCAATGCCGATTCCGCTAGATCTCCGAGCTGCCCGGCCATATTTCCAATCAAACCGAACCATGCCGCGAACCAGGGAGAGATCAAGATCACCTGCGGCATAACTAAAGCCGTGACGACCGTTGCCAAAACGAGCGAAGCAATCGCCCCTTCCCAGCTCTTCCCCGGGCTGATGCGCGGCGCTAACTTGTGGCGTCCGAACTTACGGCCGACATAGTAAGCTCCGGAATCGCCCACCCAGTTCAGCGCGAGCGCGAAGAACAGATACCACGCGTTCCGTTGTCCCAGCAAGTATCCGGCCCGCATCCCGCCGTATATGTAAAAGATGCCGAGGAACATCGCCGCAGCGCTAATAAATCCGGCCTTGAGATCGACCGAACGGAACGGAAGCACAAGCGCGACGGCAGCCAGAATAAACAGCCCCGGTTCGAACGGCATCAGTATGAGTGCAACGCCCGCGATCAGTCCGACCGCGCGGGCAAGCGGTTCAAGGCCGACGATGGAACAGTATTCAATCCACGCCAGAATCGCGAAGATCTCGGTGACCCCCGCCAGCAGCCATGTTCTTCCGCCGAAGACTCCGAACAGGACCGCGGGAATCAGTACCGCTGCCGTCAGCAGTCGCTTCATTGCGAGGAGACGGCTGTCTCCTCAATCCACTCCGTTGGCGTGAATACGGGCGCAGGTTCACTCAATCCGCCAAAGCGGCGCTCGCGCTTCTGGAACTCGGCGAACGCTCGCAGAAGTTCACGGCGATCGAAGTCCGGCCAGAATGTCTCGGTAACGTAAAGCTCGGAATACGCGATCTGCCACAGCAGGAAGTTGCTGATGCGCATCTCGCCCGACGTCCGGATCAGCAGATCGGGATCCGGCAGTCCCGCGGTATAAAGGTTCGCTGCGAGCGTGTCTTCATCGAGGCGCAACGAGCCCAGCGTTCCATTCAACCGCGCTTCGTCGATAGCCATGTTCACGGCATCCACCAGCTCCGCGCGTCCGCTGTAATTGATTGCCAGATTGAGCCGCATGCCGCCGTTCTCGCGCGTGCGATCCTCCGAGTAACTAATCTCATCGCGGACTTTCGCGGGAAGATCTTCCGTCCTGCCAATCACGCGCAGCACAATTCCGTTGCGGTTCAGTTCCGGCAGCTCACGGCGCAGATAAAAGCGCAGCAGCCGCCACAAAGTGTCCACTTCCGCGCGTGGACGCTTCCAGTTCTCGGTTGAAAACGCGTAGAGCGTCAAGGCGCCGACGCCGAGCTGCGCGCACGATTCCACGCATTCGCGGACGGACGTAACTCCGGCGCGATGACCGGCGATGCGCGGCAATCCGCGGCGGTTGGCCCACCGTCCGTTACCGTCCATGATGATCGCTACATGCGCGGGAATTTGTCGAGCGTCGAGGAGCTCCACCAGGTCTCGCGTTTCGCGATCGCACGCGAGCCAGTCAGCCGGAACTTTCATGCACGAATCACTTTATGTTACAACGCGAGTTGGTTGCTTCAACGCATGGCACTCGCCGGACTTGAAATCATCGTTGCCGGCGGAACCGGCGGCATTGGCTCGGTTGTGACGCGCGCGTTAGCCGGTGAAGGCGCAAACGTGACGGCCACTTATCGCTCGAACGCGGACCGCGCAAATCAACTCGCCGGTATCGCGAATGTCGTTCAGGCGGACCTGGCGATCGGCACCGATCGCGCACGCTTGCTCGCGAGCGCGGGCCAACTCTACGGGTTGGTGGTCTTGACGGGGGACCCGGCGCGCACATCGCGTGAAGAACCGCTGGAGCAAACGATGCATCGCTCGCATGACGCGAACTATCTCGGCCCGATCCTGCTCGCGCGCGAATCAGCAGCGCGGATGCGCGAGCAGAACATACCCGGATCGATCGTTCTCACCGCGACGATGCAAGCCATCGCGCTGTTCCCCAATTCGAGCGTTTATGCGGCTCAGAAAGCCGCGCTCATTCACGCGGCGCGCATCCTCGCCAAAGAGAACCGGGGAACCACCGGCATTCGCGTCAATGTAATCAGCCCCGGCATCATCGCCGCGGGCATGGCAAAGGCCAGCATCGAATCCGGCAAGTACAACAGGTTTACGGAAGAGCACACCATCGAGCGTTTTGGGCGCCCCGAAGATATCGCGCGCGGCATCAGATTATTCTTGGAACCCGACAACTACATCACCGGCCAAGTCCTCGCCATCGACGGAGGCATCACCTTATGAAGTTGTTACTCTGCTGTGTCCTGGCGACTCTCGCCTGCGCGCAGGATCAACATCCCATCACGAAGCGTCAGATCGCGCCGGTTATGGGCGAGGGCGGCGCGGACTGGCTCACGCGCCCGGAACGCGAAGCCGAAGAGCATCCCGAAGCGGCGCTCCAAGAGATCGGAATCCCGAAAGGCGCAACGGTAGCGGATATCGGAGCAGGCGTTGGTTTCTACACGCTGCGGTTAGCCCGGCGTGTCGGTCCCACGGGTACTGTCTACGCCAACGACATCCAACCCGGCATGCTGGATCGGCTGAAGGAACGCGTAGAAGCCGCCGGCGTGAAGAACGTAATCCCGGTGCTCGGTACTGTCAGCGATCCGAAGCTTCCCGCCAACGCGATCGATCTGGAGCTACTGGTCGACGTCTATCACGAATTCTCCGAACCCGAGAAGATGGTGCGCAAGCTTCGCGAAGCACTCAAGCCGGACGGCCGTATGGTCCTGTTAGAGTTTCGCGGCGAGGATAAAGATCTTCCGATACAGCCTTTGCATAAGATGACCGTGGCTCAAGTACGAGGTGAGATCGAGCCGGAAGGTTTTCGTCTGGCGAAGCGCAGTGAGATCCTACCTCGTCAACATATCCTGATCTTTACGAAGAAGGCAATGCCTTAGCCTTACGCAGGTAGTCGCCCGGCTTAAACATACGAGTCGCGGCACCGGGCCTCGAAACCTCGATGGTCCGCGCTTTAGGATCGACGAGCCAAACTCCCGGGTGCAGCAAGAGGAAAAGCGGACACGCTCTTGCGGTTATTTTCTTCCGGCCGGTTCGATGGCGAGAGTGTTTCCGGGAGTATTTTCAATGATCAGCG
>NZ_CAJCHS010000116.1 GCF_903970205.1 Nevskia soli
AACTCACGCCGCCCAGCCCGGCCGGTGCCGACCCGTTCGCGCACCCCGACGCCCAGCGCCGTTTCCGCGTCATGCGCAACGTCGAAGAGTTGGAGCGCGCGCTCGAATATCCGTGGGATAAGTGGCTCGTCTTCTTGCATCCCGCGCAGCGCCAGCTCGTCGATCGAGACTTCAAAGGTCCGGCGCGTGTGGCCGGTTCAGCGGGAACCGGCAAGACGATCGTTGCCCTGCATCGCGCCGCCGCACTGGCCCGCAAGCATCCTGAAGCTCGCATCCTGCTCACCACGTTCTCCGAGCCGCTCGCCAGTGCGCTGCGCGAGAAGTTGCGTCGTGTGCTGGCCCATGAGTCGCGTCTCGGGGAGCGCGTCGAAGTGCATTCGATGAACGCCGCCGCCCGCCGGCTCTATCGCGCAAGCTTCCTCGGCGCGGAAGTCCGGATCGCCACGCCGAGCGAGATCCGTGACCAGCTTGCCGCGGCTGCAGCCCACGTCGCCGGTCACAAATTCACCCCGCGCTTCCTGATGACCGAATGGTGCGAAGTAGTCGACGCGTGGCAGCTCGACTCCTGGGAAACTTACCGCAGCGTGCCGCGCCTGGGACGAAAAACTCGTCTCCCCGAAGCCCAGCGCGCCGCCTTGTGGGAGATCTTCTCTTCGGTGAAAGCGGCCCTCACCGCACGCGGACTCATCACCGAAGCCACGCTCTACACCCGCCTCGCCGCCAAACTGAAAGCAGACGCCTCGTCTCCGTTCGATTTCATCGTGGTCGATGAAGCTCAGGATGTAAGCGTCGCCCAACTTCGCCTTCTCGCGGCTTTGGCCAAGAACCGCCCGGACGCTCTCTTCTTCGCCGGCGATCTCGGCCAGCGCATTTTCCAGCCGCCCTTCTCCTGGAAAGCTCTCGGCATCGATGTTCGCGGCCGATCAACGACGTTGAAGGTGAACTACCGAACCTCGCATCAGATTCGCACCCAGGCCGACCGTCTGCTCGGTGCGTCGGTCAGCGATGTCGACGGCAACGTCGAAGAACGTAAAGGAACAACGTCCGTCTTTAGCGGACCACCTCCGGTAATCGAGGCCTTCGGCGACCCCGCCGCTGAAGCAGCGAAAGTAGCCGCGTGGCTAACTGATCGCATCACGAACGACCGAATCGCCCCGCACGAAATCGGGATCTTCGTCCGGTCGCCGGCGGAAATCAACCGGGCGCAAGATGCCGTAGCGCGAGCCAAACTGAAATCGAAGGTTCTCGACGAAACGGTCGAATCCGCCATCGGTCACGTCTCCATCGGAACCATGCATCTCGCCAAAGGTCTCGAGTTTCGCGCAGTCGCCGTGATGGCCTGCGACGACGAAGTGATCCCTTCGCCCGAACGCATCGAAGCGGCCGCCGACGATTCCGATCTTGAGGAGGTCTACAACACCGAGCGTCATTTGCTCTACGTCGCCTGCACCCGCGCCCGCGATTACCTTCTCGTCACTGGCGCCACACCGGTTTCAGAATTCCTCGACGACCTCAGCGCAAAGGCGGCCGTTGGTCGAAAAGGATCCTAGCCAACAAATCCACCACAAACGCCGCTCTACCCTCCCTCGGATCCAAGATCGGATCATAGATCGCAACGCTCAGACACCGCCGGACTCCTCGTACTACGGTTCCCGATCCAGGGTGCCCGGTAACCGCTATACTCGCGACATGGAGCTCACGCTCGACCTCCCCGACAAGCTTTCGGCCGCCCTGAACCCCGCGCGGCCAGGACCTTTCTCGTGCCGCGCTCGAAGCCGTCGCTTGCGAAGCCTACCGCGAGCGTAAGCTGACCACTCAGCAACTGCAAAGTGTCCTCGGCTTCGGCTCGCGTTACGAACTTGACCGTTTCCTGAATGAACGTGAAATTTGGTTGGATTACTCGTTAAAGGATCTGGAGCAGGACCGTGCGACTCATCGCCGGCTCGGCCTTTGAGCGAACTCCAATCTCCGGTTTCCGCGTTACTCTTAATCGTTGAAAGTCAGAGATCTGATTCGGGTGCTCGAATCTAGTGGCTGGCGTCTAAAGAAGACGAACGGAAGCCATCGACAATTTCGTCATGCCGAAAAAGGGATAGTCGTCACTGTGCAGGTCAACTTGGTTGGTTGCGCTCGACTAAGGACGTGCCCGTTGGGACTTTGAAAGCAATCCTCCGAAGCGTAGGGCTGGACAAGAGCGAGGGAAACCGATGAAATACACAGTGATCTACGAGAAGGGACCCACGTCGGGTGGCGCCATGTGCCGGACTTGCCCGGTGTGATCTCGGTTGGTGACTCACGAGATGCGGTAGAGCTACTTATACAAGAAGCGATCGAGTTCCATATCGAGGGCATTCGGGAGGAAGGCATTGCCGCATCCGTATATAAATGCGACACACCGAAAGCTAGTAACTAGTACTTAAACGAAAATTCATCCCGATATTCTTTCGATTGAAACGAAATAGTTGTTGACGGAGTGAACTGAGGGCATTATCATCGAACCCATGCGCAATTTTTGGGTGCTGTTAATTGCCCTTACGTCCTCGACGCTTCTCCACGCGGGCCAGCGTTATGTCGACCCGACGAACACCTATCACCGCGTCTACGCCATCGTTCCGGTGGTTTCTGCGGCGACAGAGACGAGTGTGAGCGTGAGCCGCCCCAAACATGCGCCCCTTCCGGCACAAATCGGCGCGACAACTCGAATTCTTGGGTTCAGTTCCCAAATAAGTGACAACGGTAATTATGCGTTGATTGAGATCGTTGCGATTGACCGCGCCGCCCTTCAGAACGTTCTCTCCGATAACTCGATCCAGGTCTGGGAGAAGGGCGTGTCCAACTTAGCCGCAATGGAGAGCGCATTCCGGCTACTAAAAAAGAATTTCTCGCTTTCCAAATTCGATGAGGTGCGCGTAAAGTGAAGAAGTATCTCTTCCTCTTGGCCGCCGCAGCAGCATTCGCAACACACCTGCGCGCACAATCGGTGCTGTCGCAGGTGACATGCGCAGGCGGCGTTACAGGAAACGCCGCGGCAGGCACCGTCTCGCTTTATGAAGGCTCATCGGGTCCGACATCTGTTCCCGTTGTAAACGGTAGCTTCAGTTGGCCGATCCCACCAAGCCTTCAAGATGGAAAGTACCATATCATCAGCGTTGGTCAGAACAACGCCGATCTCATCGGCTCGCCTCAGTCGTTCACCTGTAGCCAAAGCGCCCCGCCAACTTACACTTACGTTACCGGAGCCAATTACTTCCCGCAGGCGCCGACTACACCCTGGACAACCAATGGTACCTTCGCGTCCAACAACGGCTTGCTGGGCACGAACAGTTACATTTCAGTCATTTACGGCACAACGATCACGCCCGAATCGATCTCAAACGACTCCAACTCGACCGAGTACGAGGTGAACGCCACCCTCAACATCACACAGTCCGGCGGCTCCTACATCCAATACGTACGCGCCAGTTCCAACGCGGCGCTAACCAACGACAGCACCGGCGCGGGGGTGGGGACTTTCCACGCGATGGAGATCCAGAACCCGCAGATCGACCAGCACGGGAACTGCTCGGCCACTCTGGTCGCTTGGGAAAAGAACAACGCAAGCAACCCCGCAACCGTCCAATCGAGCTGGGCGGTTCCGTGCCAGACCACCAATCAGATGCGGACGGTTGTATTCTCGCTTCCGGCGAGCGGCGTCACCAAGGTCTGGACGATCCTGAACGGGAATCTTCTCTCTTCGACAACGTACCTTCCGACGGGGCAGCCGGGCCTCGGACAGATCCAAACCATCAGCGCGAACGGCGGCAACGGTTTCGCCAACGCCCTGTTCGGACCGAGGTCCGTCGTTTCGCCTGCGCCGATTTCCGGATCATCGGGCTACGATGGCGCGCCTCCCTCGCTCGCCACTTCCGTCACGCCAAATGACGTGAAAGTGCATTGGGCGCAACCAGCCGATCCCAGCGGCGTGGGAGTAATGCAGCACGGCTTCTACCGCGCTCAATGGGGCCAGGGGTTCAGTTACTTCGCCTCCGACCTGGAAACAACCGACTTCGACGATCCCACGGTTTCGCCGAACACTACCTACGACTACTCCGAACAGGATCGCGGTTTTCATGGGCTCTATAGCTCGCCTACATACTTCGCCACAACAACGCCGCCGATGGGAAGTGTCGATCCGCGGAAAGTCGGAATCCGCTCGACCGGCACTTATTGGGGCGGCGCGGGCGAGCAAATCAATACCCTGACTGGGAACCTGAACTATAGCGTTCCGTTGCTCACGCCGCAAGGCCGCGGCGGCTGGACCGTTCCCCTAAATCTCACTTACAACTCGCAAAACTGGCGTATGGAAGGACAGGCCAGTCCCGCCCAAACCTGGGGGTTCAACCTCGGCGAAGATATCGGGTATGGCTATGGCTGGAAGCTCCAGTTCGGCTCGTTGACGCCGTACTGGGAGGGCGGGTACTACGGCGATATCGATCAGTATCTATTCGTCGATAGCACCGGCGCCGAATATCACCTCAACCAGAATTTCAATAGTATCTGGTATTCGACCGAGAGTATCTACGTCTGGTACGACGCGTACAATAACATCCTGCACTTTCGGGACGGTACCCAATGGGCCATGGGTTGCGCCTCGGCCGCCGATGAGCCCGACTATGGGACGATGTACCCAACTGAAATCAAAGACCGTAACGGGAACCAAATCCTGGTTACCTACAACCAGGGAAAGGGCGCATCGTGGCCCAACTCCAGCGGAAGGATTGCTTCGGTTGACGACGTCCGCGCGGTATGGGAAGGCTCGAGTACCACCCGAATCACTTATGCCTTTACCTACGCCGTAGCAGACGCCAGCGGGGTTCAGCACTTGAGCAATATCTCGAATTACGTCGGCACAGCGGAAACCTATACATTCACCTATGCCAACGCCACGCTGAGCGATCCGTTCTCGCTGCATGAGACCTTCCAGAACGTCGACACGCTCACGTCGGTGGCGAACGCCATTCCGCTTACGACGGGATTTACTTACGACGCGTCCGGCGACATGACCGCAGCCGAACTTCCCTACGGAGGTCTGATGGAGTGGACCTACCAAGCCCAGCAATACCCTGGTGGAAGCGGGCAAAACCGCGAGCAGATGGAGGTTGCAACGCGTCAACTCGGCATGGCAGCCAACGCGGCGTCAACTTACCAGAACGGCGGCACGCCGACGCCGCTTTACACTTACCAGATCGCTTACGCCGCCGCCGCTCCGAGTTCGCCCGTGCATCCGTCATCCTGCCTGACCGATAACAACGCGGCGGCGGAGCGCTGCTGGACCTTCAATACCGCCGTCCCAACCGTTGGCCTGCTCGCCAGTCTACAGCGAGGGAACTCCTCGGGGGTTTTCAACGAAGCCGACACTTACACCTGGATGCAAGACGCAAACAGCAACTCCTACATCTCGCAAACTCAGCGAACCTTGGACCCCGGGCAAGCCTACAGCGTAACCTCCTACGTCGGGCAAACTGTGGATGTGTACGGAAACGTGACGGCGATCAACTATTTCGATTGGGGCGTGTCCCCAACCGGGACGGCAACCCGCGCCTACTCGGCTGCCTATCGGACAAACTGCACGGCGGGCGGCTCAGCGCTCGTCCCGTGGGGTTGGGTCGGAGGCTCAGGGGACTGTGCCTATACCAACCGCTACATCACGAATCTCCTCAACAGCGCCACCATGACCCCATCCGGCGGCGCCGCGCTTACGCTGGTGACGAACACTTACGATTCCGGCAGCGTCGCGGCGCTTACGCCGAATTGCTACGTTACCGCTCAGTTCGTCTGCGAACATGACGATACGAATTACCCCGCGTCCTTCACTACCCGCGGCAATGTAACGACAGCCGTCTATCCGGATCACACGCTCAACACAACCTACGACATGACCGGCATGGCGACGGGGCAAACGGATGGCCAAGGGCACGCCACCACATTCACCACCGTCTCCACCTCGAATTTCGCGCTGCCAACCCAGATCACGCCGAACTCCTCCGGGATGTCCAACCCAACGCCGACGACCG
>NZ_CAJCHS010000117.1 GCF_903970205.1 Nevskia soli
GAAAATCCCGCCTATACCCAGAACAACCAATGCCACCAGCGTGGCGAGAGCGATGCGCACTTAGTTTGTAGGTCCTTGTTTATCGTTGGTTGCTTTTTCGTAAGTAGATAGCCAGTCGAGAACCGTCTGATACCACAGCAACGAGTTCTGCGGGTGAAGTACCCAGTGTCCTTCATCCGGAAACACAAGCAAGCGGGACGGAACTTTCTCCATCTGCAGCGCTGTGAAAAGCGCCAAACCTTGCGTGTACGGAATGCGGAAATCGAGTTCGCCGTGAATTACCAGCGTTGGCGTCTTGAAGTCCTTCACGTAATTGTTCGGCGACCATTTCGCGTACATTTCCGGATTCTGCCACGGCATTCCGCCGAACTCCCAGATCGGAAACCAAAGCTCTTCGGTGCTTTCGGCTTCGCCCGTCAGATCGAACACGCCGGCGTGAGAAACCAGGCACTTGAAACGGTCGGTGTGGCCCAGAATCCAGTCGATCATATAACCGCCGTAAGATGCGCCGGCGGCTGCGATCCGATCTTTATCGACATAGGGCAGCGCAGCAACCGCATCGGTGACGGCCATGATGTCCTGGTACGCGCGGCCGCCCCAATCGCCATTCACGTCGTCGATGAACTTCTGCCCGAACCCGACGGAGCCGCGCGGATTCGGCATCACAACGACATAGCCGGCCGAGGCGAACACTTGCTCATTCCACCGGTAGCTCCAGCTCTGGCCCCATTCGCCTTCCGGACCGCCATGGATCAGAATCACCGCCGGATATTTCTGCGCCGGATCGAAGCCCGGAGGCTTGACCACGAAACTCTGGATCTGCGCATCTTCCGAGCCTTTGGTCGACATTTCCTCAAGCGGCTGCGTCGGATGCGAGCGCAGCAGGTCGTCGTTGAAGTGCGTGAGCGCGACGGGCGCGCCGCCGCGCGAAGCCGCGCGCATAATCTGCACGGGTTCGGAACCGGATTGCCGCGTGAACACCATCGTCTTTCCGTCGCGCGTCAGTTGCATGTCGTCCAGCGTATTGTCGCCGTTGACCGCGATTTGAATGGCCCCGCCGGTCACGGGGAGGAATTGGATTGCCTGCCGGCCACGATCGGTTGCGGTGAAGAAGATGTTGCGCGAGTCCGGTGAAAAGGTAAATGAGTTGACCCAGCGGTCGAGCAGGTCGGTCAGTACGGTCACGGTACCCGTCGCGCGGTCCATCACGAGGAGGCGCCAGCGGTCGCTCTCATAACCCGGACGCTGCTGCGCGCGCCATGCCAGGTACTTCCCGTCGGGCGAATATTGCGGACTCGAATCGGCCGCGGGGTTGTTGGTGATCTTGCGGGCCTCGCCACCTACGATCGGGCCACCAATGGGCACGACGAACAGATCGGAGTTGGTGCTTGTCGCCGGCTGCTCGTCCGTATTCATCGCGAAGCAGACTTCCTGGCTGTTCGGGGAGATCACGTAATCGTCGGGTCCGCCGAGCGAGAACGGAGGCACTTCGCGATTGCCCGGCGTCAGGTCTTTGAAGTCGCTCGCCGCACCGGCGCTCAGATCGAGAGCCGCCGAAATCAGATGACTTCGCCGCGCGCCCTGCCACGTCGTCCAGTGCCGGTAGAGCAGGCTGTTGATGATCCGGGCGTGGGGCGCGGTCTTGGCCGCATCGAGAGCTTTCTTATTACACGCATCGTCGATGCCGCAGTCCGGAAACACTTCGCTGGTGAAGATGATGTGCTTGCTATCCGCGGCTACCGTGACATCGGAAGCTTCGGTTGCGAGCGAGGTCAACTGCGCCGCGCCGGTGCCATCCGCGTTCATGATCCAGATCTGCCCACTCCCATTGCGATCCGAATCGAAGACGATTTTGGATCCGCCGGACGCCCATCGCGGACGATCGCCGGCGCCCAGGAGCTTCGGCTCGCCGCCGGCAATCGGGACCGTATAGATGGAGTTGTGCTTCGCGTTTGCGGCGACGTCGATCGTCTGGGCCACAAACGCGACGGTTCCGCCATCGGGCGAAATCTGCGGATCGCTGAGGCGAACAACCGACAGCAGCGCGTTGACGTCCATGCCGGGCTGCTGTGCGTGCAGCAGTCCTGCAAGCAGCAAAAATCCGAACAAATTTCCAAACCACGCGCGGCGCATCATCAGCAGGTTACCAGCAGCAGGTTACCGAGCCGAAGCGCCGGCCACCTGGTGCGAGAACCGGTGCACTCGTTCCGGCCGCGCGCCGCTATGCTCACGAGAGGACATTTGATTCGCGCTTAGGCTGGCTATTAACCTCTGACCAGGGCCGCCCTAGCACGGACAGGGCGACCCGACTCAGGTACCCCTGAGCGCAATCCCACGAACGTACTCCGCAGTGTTGTCCTGGTCCACGCGGCGCACCATCCGCAGGTTACCAGCCGGTGCCCTATTGCTTTGCCGTTCCCGCCGGCGCACCCGGGGCGCGGAGCATCATCCGATTCGTCGACACCAGATCGGCGGACTCGCCCGTCGAATCCGTCCAGCGCAAGACACGGAACGGACGCACGGTTTCCACGTAAAAAGTCTCAGTCTCGCCGTCGTCAAAGACCACGGTACAGAGTTCCGCCGGTTGCGCACCGACGGTCTGCTGCTCAGCCGAACGGCTCAAAACCGCGTGCCGCCAATTCAACTGCCGGTGCTCTTCCCGGACATCCCGCAGCGCCGGCAAAACCGAAACCGCGCGCTTTTCCCCGCGGTTCAACTGCGGGGCGGCCATGTGCCGCGCCCAGAACCACAAAGCATCTCCGGAGACGCCGTCCCTTGGATAGGCAAGCGTGATCTGCTCGTCGCCTTCGTTCGCGAAGTAGCTGTATTGGTGCGAACGCACACCGCTCGCATCGAACAGCAGCTGATGGAAAAGCTGGCCGTCCCACCCCTGCAGGGAGAAATCCGTCTTCGTCTCGACCCCCGGTACGCGCCCATCCACCGAAGTCAGCGTCACGGCGGACGTGGTCATCTCTTCGGCAGTCTCCGGTGGAGAAGCCGTGCGCTCGATCCAGTCCATTTCGATCGCGGGGAACGCGTCGCGCGCCTGCTCATGCACCTTCGGATCGATCGGCACCCGTTCATCCTCCGAGTACAGGAGCCGTCGCGTGATCGCCGTCGCGCTGCCCTTCTGCAGTTTGCCTTGCCGCCTCCGCTCGGTGTTGTAAGCGCAGACTTCCGACGAGCTGTCATTCCAGACATCGCGGAAGTCCGCGCCGTAAACCGGAGGTCGCAGCGCCTGGCGATCGCTCGCCGCCTGCGGTTCACCGGCACACCCGATCAAAAAAAGCGCCAGAATCGTCAAAGCCGGGAACCAGAAAAATCGCACCTTTCGAAAGTGTACTTCCCCACTTTGATAACCTCGCCAAATCGGCGTGAAAATCAGAACTCTTGCACTACTCACAATTTGTGGCGTCTCCGCAGGGGCACAAACGGACCCTCTTCTGGAACCGGCGCACCATCCCATCCAGTTTTTAACGAAGAACAGCTCAACCCCGACCGGGTATACACCCGCGCAGGTACGACACGCGTACGGCGTGGATCAATTGACCAACGGTGGTGAAGGCCAGACAATCGGCATCGTCGATTCGAACGACTACCCGGCTGCCGAAGCCGACTTGAGTTTCTTCAGCACCACGTTCGGGCTCCCGCAATGTACGGTGGCGAGCGGCTGCCTGACCATCGTTTATGCCAATGGCGTGAAGCCGCCGTTCAACCGGGGCGCTACCGGAGAAACATCACTCGATCTGCAGTGGGCGCACGCGATCGCGCCGAATGCCAAATTGCTCCTGGTGGAAACCGGCGCGAGGATTGCCGATCTTCTCGACGGAGTTCCGATAGCCGCGGCACACGGCGCGTCGGTCGTGAGTATGAGCTGGGGCACCAACCGCGAGGCGCCCTACGAGACGTCGCTCGACGCCAAGTACTTCAGTGACGCGAAAGTCACTTACTTCAACGCCTCCGGCGATAACGGCAACAATCTGTTCGGTTACCCGGGCGCATCCCCGTTGGTGGTGGGCGCGGGCGGTACAACGCTGCTCCTCGATTCCGAAGGAAATATCGTGAGCGAAACGGCGTGGCATGGCAGCGGCGGCGGTGAGAGCCTCTACTTCGCCGAGCCCGCGTATCAGGTTCCGTATCAAAGCACGGGGCAGCGCGGCGTTCCCGATGTCGCGTGGGATTCGAGCCCGTTTACCGGGATCCCGGTGTACGATTCCGATGACGGGAAGTGGGGCGAGGCGGGCGGAACGAGTTGCGCCTCGCCGCAGTGGGCAGCGTTGACGGCGATCGCGAACAGCATGCGCGCGGAAGCCGGCAAGGGGACGATCGGCACGAATTTCCTGACCGTCATCTACCAGAACCCGAGCGCGCTACGCGACATTACGCAAGGCTCGAACGGTAAGTGCGGGACGATTTGCGATGCGGGTCCGGGCTATGACTTCGTTACCGGGCTGGGCAGTCCGATGGCTCCGCTGGTGGTAGCGGCTTTGGTGGCTGCTCCGTAG
>NZ_CAJCHS010000118.1 GCF_903970205.1 Nevskia soli
CACTTCGCCATAAGGATGGATGGCGACGAGCGATGGATACCGCTTCTTCACCGCGCTCTTGAACTCGACGCCAAAGCCCGGCAGCGTTTTCGCCCATCCCGCATCGCCTTGTGCGCCGCAACCCCAGAACTGCGCGCCGAAACCGCGCAGGTAATCGCGTTTCGGCCCGCGATGGTTATAACGCGGCAGATAGATGTGCTCGCCGCCGATCCCGTCGTCATCATGGGTGCGCGTTCCGTAGAGATCAGTCACGAAGCCGGTCATATGAAAGCGAATCTGCTCGCACAGATAGCGCCCGATCACATCCGAACCGTTGCCGATCCCGTTGGGATAAGAGTGCGACTTCGAGTTGAGCAGGATGCGCGTGGAATCGATACACGAGGCCGCAACCACAACCACGCGCGCGCGAACCGCGTGGCGTTCGCGCGACTGCCGGTCAAAGTATTCCACTCCGGAGGCTTTGCCGTCGTCTCCAACCAGCACTTGCGAAACAACCGCGTTATCGACCACCTGCAACCTGCCGGTCTTGAACGCCGGCTCGATCAGGTAGTCCGATGCATTGAAGAACGCGGAGACATCGCAGCCGCGTCCGCACGCCCCGCAGTAGTGGCAGGCATTATGACCGCGCGAGGTGTTCGTGTTCACCGCGCGGCGCCCGCGAACGATGGTGATTCCGGCACGCGCCCCGGCCTCTTGCAGATACTTCTCGCCGCAGCGCAGATTCGGCGGCGGCAAATGATACTTGCTGCCGGGGAGCGAATCGGAATCGTCATCGCCGCCGCAGACGCCGATCAGCTGATCGACGCGATCGTAGTAAGGGCCGATGTCCTTATAACGAATCGGCCAGGGGATTTCCCAGCCGTCGCGCTCGGCGGAAGCGAAATCGAGGTCGGAGTAGCGCAGTGCCACGCGTCCCCACACCATGGTCTTGCCGCCGCGCCCCCACACGCGCAGCAGTTCGAACGGGCGGTCGGACGGTGTCTCATAGGGCTGCTCTTTCGTGTCGACGAAGAACTGGGGCGCCTTCTCGCCATTGCGCACGCGCTCACGCATGTCCCAGGGCGTCACATGCGTCCAGAACTTGGACCGTTGGAAGCGCGTGCCGGCGTCGAGCACCAGTACGTTGATTCCTTTGCGCGTCAGGTTCCAGGCGGCCATACCGCCGGCCGCGCCGCTTCCAATGACGACGACGTCGTGAACTTCCGGGGAGGATTGTATCTGCATTGAATGCCGCGCGGCTACAATTATGTCATTGCCTGAAGTTGCCGAACTCCTCGCGGCGCTGCGCCGTTACTGGGGTTACGATTCGTTTCGCCCGCTGCAGGAGCGCATCGTTCAAAGCGTCACCGCCGGCCACGACGTAGCCGTGGTAATGCCAACCGGCGGAGGCAAATCGCTCTGCTACCAACTGCCCGCGCTTGTTTCCGGCAGGACGGCGCTGGTCGTTTCGCCCCTGATCTCGCTCATGCAGGATCAGGCCGCGCAGCTCGCGCAGATGGGTATTCCGGCCGCCGTCATCAATAGCGCGATGGACCCATCCACCCGCTCGACCGTCATGCGCGACGCGATCCGCGGCGAATACCGGCTCCTCTATCTTTCGCCCGAACGCCTCGCTCGCGCAGACACGTTCGGGTGGCTTTCCAAAATCCCGCTCGCCTTCTTTGCGATCGACGAAGCCCACTGCATCTCGGAATGGGGACACGAGTTCCGCCCCGAGTATCGCCAGCTGCGCCGCCTGCGCGAGCAGTTTCCGGATGTGCCGATCGCCGCCTTTACCGCGAGCGCGACGCAGCGGGTGCGGCACGACATCCTCGATCAACTCAGCCTCCGCAATCCCCACAAATACATCGCCAGCTTTCATCGCCCGAACCTGAGCTACATCGTTCGCGAGTGCGATGCGAAGACGCAGAACCGGCTGCTGCTGAGCGCCTTACGCGCGCACGAGGACGAAACCGTCATCGTCTATGCGCCCACCATAGCCCGCGTGGAGGAGACTGTCGATTTCCTGGGCGACCATCGCATCCGCGCCATTCCTTATCACGGTCAGATGGACAACGCCGTGCGCCAGCGCAATCAGGAGCGTTGGACCTCGGACGAAACGCGCGTGCTGGTCGGGACTTTGGCGTTCGGCCTGGGAATCAATAAACCGTCCGTGCGCGCGGTGATTCATCTCTCGCTGCCGAAATCGATTGAGCAGTATTACCAGGAAGCGGGGCGCGCCGGCCGCGATGGAGAACCCGCCCAATGCCTGCTGCTCTGGCAGAAGAAAGATGCCGGATTACTCGCGTACTTCTGCGAACAGGTGAGCGATAAACAGGAAAAGCAGCGCGCGTGGGATCGCTTCAACACCATCAAGGGCTTCGCCGAGAACGGGCGCTGCCGGCACCGTCAGATCTGCCTTCACTTCGGAGAGCAGCCCAAGTGGACCAATTGCGGGAAATGCGATGTCTGCGCGCCGCTGCCGGAATGGGCGATACCGCGCACGTCAGCCGTTGCGGCATTTGTGGACGCCGTCAAGCCGCGTCAAAAGCGTGCTGAGCCGGCCGAAGCCGATTCCGAACTGCTCGAATTCCTGCGCGACTGGCGGCGCGAAACGGCGCGAGCCAGGAACGTACCGGCGTTCGTCATCCTCCACGATGCGACGCTGAACGACATCTGCGCTCGCCGTCCGGCAACGCTGGACCAACTGGCGAAGGTGTCCGGCATCGGAGCGCGCAAGGCCGAGATGTACGGGACCGAGATTCTGGCCGCGCTCGACCGCTTTCGGTCCGGTGCTCGCGCCGCCGCAGTGCCGGCGCCTCCCCCCAACTCCGGCCCGGCGGAGGAGACGATCCAGCTGCTGGAGAAAGGGCATACGTTCGAACAGATCGCGGCCATTCGCGGACGGCAGCTGGCGTCGGTGGTCGGATTAGTCGCGGGCTTGATCGAACAGGGGAAGTACGAGTTCCGGCCGGATTGGATTCGACCGGGAATGCTCGAACAGATCGAGGCGGCCATCGGCGAGAGCGGACTGCAATGGCTGAAGCCGCTCAAGGAACGCGTTCCCGACGCGACCTACGATGAGATCCGGCTGGTCGTCGCGAAACGCCGCAGCCAGGCGCAACCGCACGGGCCGGTGAGCGTGAGCTGATGCGGCGCGGCCTACCTGCCTTTCTGTTGGTCTGTTGCGCCGCGCCCGCCATCACTTTCGATGCGCACGTGATTGCCGCCGATCTGAAAGACGGTTATCAGGTGATTGCCGCGGACGTGAACGGCGACGGCAAACTCGACCTCATCGCGGTCGATAGCGGCGGCACCGATCTGTTCTGGTACGAGAATCCGTCGTGGACACGGCATCTGATCGCGTCCGGAATGGCGCATCCGATCAATGTCGCGGCGAAGGACATCGACGGCGACGGGATCCCGGAGATCGCCATCGCTTACGAGTTCTCAAGCACGCCGAAGGACAGCAAGGGCATCGTCGCGATCCTCCATAACAATGGTGACGTTCGGCAGCCCTGGACCCCGCGGGAGATCGACCGGCTACCCACCTCGCACCGCCTGCGATGGGCGAAAATCGGCGGCAAGGACGTCCTGGTCAATGCGCCGTTAGCAGCCGCGACCGACGCTCCGCCGAACTATGGAGGGCCGGTCCCTCTGGTTCTCTACCGGCCCGGCGAGTGGAAGCGCGAACTCATCATGGACGCAAATAGCGGCGTCCAGCACGGCATCTTCGTTTCTCCGCATCCCAGCGGAGATCACATCCTGACCGCGAGCTTCTCCGGGATCGACCACTATCAGCTCACGGCGGGTAAGTGGGTGCGCCGCGAGGTCAACCGCGGCGACCCGCGGCCCTGCCCCAAGTGCGGAGCCGGCGATGTCGCGGTGGGCGCGCGCGAATCCATCGCCTCCATCGAGCCCTGGCATGGCAATCAGGTCGTCGTCTACGACGAGGCGGACCACTGGCGCTCGCGGCACGTCATCGACGACACGCTCGACAACGGCCACACCATCCTGTTCGCCGACTTCCTGCGCAATGGCCGCGACGCGATCGTTGCGGGTTTCCGCGGCGCCGGCGGCGGCGTGCGCTTGTACCAGCAGGTGAAGGGCACGTGGACAAAGAGCGTGATTGAGAGCGGCACGCCCGCGGCATCCTGCGCGGTGGCTCCCCTGACGCGCGGCCGGCCAATCGATCTGATTTGCGTGGGCGGTTCAAAGCTGGTGGTTTACTCTCCCCATTAGGCGCATCAGTGTGTTTTACTAACACCTATATGAGATTTCGGTTGGTTGTTGTTTCGCTTGCTTTCGTTTTCCTGGCCTTATGCGTCGCGTTCGGGCAGCAGACGCCGAACTTCAGCGGAGTGTGGAAGGCCGATCCGGCGCAGAGTAAGTTCGCGGGTCCGCCGCCGGCAAGTTACCTGTTGATTATCGATCAGGATGCAGACAAGCTGACCGAAACGATCGGCACACCGGGCATGCACGGCGACGAGCGCACGATCTATACATACAACCTGAACGGCAGGCCGTCGAACAACTCTTTCCATGGCATCCCGATCCGGATGGAGAAGCCGGTGATGGAGGCCAACACACTACGGCTCGAATCGAAGGTCGGCACGACGCCTCCCAGCGCGTTCAACCAGATTCTGACACTCTCGCCCGATGGAAACACGCTGACCATGGAGCTGGTGAACAGTGGCGGGGAGCATCCCTCCGATCAAAAGATCGTGCTCACCAAGCAGCCCGATTCCGTGGGCGCGGCGTTACGCGCTCCCGAAGAAACCGCCGGAGCTCGCTTCAAGAACGTCCAATTGCTGAAAGATCTGCCGGCATCGCAGTTCATGGACACGATGCGCTACTTCGCGTTTTCGGTGGGCGACCGCTGCGACTTCTGCCATGTGCAGAACAACTTCGCCGCGGACGATAAGCCCACCAAGAAAATGGCGCGGACGATGATCACCATGGTCCACACTGTCAACACGACGTACTTTGACGGCCACAACGAAGTTCGCTGCTACACCTGCCATCGCGGGCAGCATGAACCGCAATCGCGGCCGTCTTTTCAATAGCTGCTTCGCCTCGAACAGAGAACAGTGGGGTGGCAACCGCTCCGTCACCGTCGCGGTTCAGTAAGTTAGTCGATCTACCGAGCCGCGCGCGTCAGCGAGCGGTGTTTGTCGAATACCACGGATTTCTAGTTGCGCGTCACGATCCATACTCCGAAATTCGGATAAGTGGCGGGAGCGACCGGCGCGGCCGCTTTTGCCGGAATCGCCGCCGTCCAGCCCGTCATGGGAATGGTAATCACCTGGCCGGCGGCAACGAGGGCCATCGTTTCAGCAGGGTTTTCCGCGTTCAGCAGCGTGACCGTGCTATTGAGCGGCCAATTAAGGGCGGTCAGATCAACCTGGACCGTGTCCACGAGCGTCCAATTGTTGACACTAAGGTTTGCCGACTCTGGATTGTAGCTGTTCGGCGAGAGCGTTATCACGGTCGCCGCCGGTGCACCGGGTAATTCGGTACTGTTCGGGTCATACAGCAACTGCTGCCACGCTGGAAAACTATACGACGCCGCCACGGGGAATGTCTCGGCATCCCAGGCGTCAAACAATGTCGCCGTTGAATTCCCCGCTGGATTACAGTACGTGTTCTTGGTGAAAGTGTAGTCGGTATTTACGCCCGTGGATTCGTATAAGTACCGCTCATGCGTGTATAATTCGGCCGGGTTAATGTTGCAAAAGCTGTTCGCGTGGATCGTTCCCGGCTTCCAATACTTGAAAAGGGTGGGGAGGAAGCTCGCGATGTTATTGTTGGCAAACGTGAGATTGGCGTTGACCTGATTCGACAGAGTGCCGATTACGACCTGCCCCTGCATCGAGTTATAAATCGTATTGCTTTCAACAGTTAAACCTTGTATCGGTCCATAGCCTCCCAAATAGACAAACCCGTTAACAACGACATTTCTTGAGAATGTCGCCGCCATGGCCAGATCTGTATTTTGCGTTATGGCATCCATCGCGTACGCCCCGTAGGTAGGCATCATCAGATTATTGCTGATACTTTGCGGAAATCCGGCCGTGAACGAAAGAATGTCCTTTCCATAGCCAGGTATACCGGCCGCACTTATCCACCCGTTGTTCCCGATAATATTGCCCGATAGCATCGTAGGTCCGGCATTGGTCTCTAAGACGATGCCTTCGCCGCAATCGTGGATGCGATTATTGACGAGGTTATTGTTAGGACCGTTCACAAACACCGCCGCATTGTTTTCCTCGTCAAACGGGTTGAATCCGCCGTATTCGGAAACCCGGCTTATCCAGCCCGAGTATAGGAATTCGCCGTTCTCAACCGTGACATAGGAACCGTTTATGGTTAATGTGTTCGTCTGCAGGGTGACAGATGTGCCCGCGGATTCTGCCGGACAGGTGTTTTGGCCGCTTGGACAAGAGAGGTTCTGCCCACGGAGCGCCGTCACTGAGTTAGCATTCACGGCGATTACCTGGAATGTCTCTGTGCCAACTTTTACGTACGAGCTAGGGGTATACCGCTGAGCCACATATGCGCTGCTGACCGTAAACGTAACGGTCGCGTTTGCGCTGCCTGCAGGAATACTGCTCGTTATCGTATTGCCGCCAAAGCCGTCGATGGTAAAGCTATGTCCGCACGGAACAACCTTCGTGACTGCCGAAGCGCTTCCCTGAAGCGTAGAAGTGAAGCGCCCTTGATACGGAGTCGCGCCTTCAAGACAGACGGTCGATCCGGGAGGCACTACGCCAGGCGGCTGGTTAAGCCCGGTCTGTAGATCCCAAGGACTCTTCTCGGTCCCGTTTCCTGCTGGAGAACCAGCCGGCGAAACGTAAAACACAGTCGCGTGCAATTGCGGAGTCGACAACGGAACTCCCCACCCTAGTACGACGAGCATCGTGAGAGGTTTCAAAGAAACGAATCTCCAAAATGCGTTTCTCAGGCCCAACGTGTGCATGATAATGACTTCCGTATTCTCAAAATTCTGAAGCAAGGTCTTAAAACCGGTACCTTTCGCGGGGAACCCGCACGGTACTCTATTGTAGAGCGGAACATTGTAGAGCCGAACACCAGATACCGTAGAGCCGAACACCAGATATCGAAAGCTCGCCATCCGCACCAACGCCGGCCGAGTTATCGAAGACTCTAAAGTAACTGGTTAATTTCCTGGAAGCTTGCCGGGAGGCTGTTGATTCTGCGCGCGGCAAGACGGTAGTACAATCGTCTGATGCGCTTTGATTTACAAGTTTTCGTACTTACGACGCTGGCGATAGCAACGCGCTGCCTGCCCGCCGCCGATCTTGATGTATTGACGTTCCATAACAATATCATTCGATCGGGTGTCCAGTCTTATGAGACAGTACTAACCAAAAGTAATGTCAACAGCGCCCAGTTCGGTAAGATCCTCAGCTTTGCCGTGAACGGGGATGTTTATGCGCAGCCGCTTTACATCTCGCAATACACAATGGCGGACAACAAGGCGCACAATGTCCTCGTGGTCGCAACCGCGCGCGACCGGATTTATGCCTTTGACGCGGACGGAAACAATCCCTCCGCCGGGTATCTCTGGGAGAGAATATTGCTGGGTCCAGGTGAGACCTCGGTTCCCGCGGCGGATGTCGATACAAGCGACATTACTCCTACTATCGGAGTTATCGGCACTCCCGCCATCGATCGGTCGACCGGAACCATCTACGTTGTGGCGAAGTCGGTAACCACGAGTGGATCGCCCACTTACATTCAGCGACTGCATGCTTTGAACCTAGCTGACGGCGCCGAGAAACTGAACGGCCCGACAACGATCCAGGCCTCTGTTCCGGGTACCGGGGATGGCGGCGCTACCGTGGCTTTCAGCCCGCTGCGAAACAACCAGCGTGCGGCGATCCTGTTGGCGCCCACTCCAGGTGGAGTTACCTCCGGTTCGGTGTTCATCGCGTGGGCCTCCCATGGCGACAATGGCCAGTATCACGGCTGGGTCATCAGCTACGACGCGGCGAACGTCTCCCATCAAACCGGAGCCTGGGCCGACACGCCGAACGGCTCGCAGGGTGGCATCTGGATGAGCGGTGGCGGACTTTCCAGCGACGGAACCGGAAACATCTTCGGAGCCGCGGGAAATGGTTCCTTCGACGCGAATGACGGCGGAAACGATTACGGCGATTCGATGTTCAAACTGGTCTTGGGGCAGAGTGGGTTGGCTTTGTCTGACTGGTTTACGCCGGCTGATCAAGCGGAACTCGACGGCAGCGACTTGGATTTCGGCGTGGGCGGCGCTCCTCTGATTTTGCCCCCACAGCCCGGCCCGGTCCCGCACCTGATGGTAACCGCGGATAAGCAGGGCGAAATCTATCTATTGAACCGGGACGACCTGGGCGGATACACCGGAACGGCAAATACCTCGATTCAGAGTTTCAACGACGGCGGCGGGTTCTCGATCCACAGTAATCTGGTCTTCTTTAATAAAGCGCTCTATTTGGCGCCGGATGGCGGCCCCGCTTCGATGTGGACGTTCCACCCCGCGTTGGGCTTTTTCAACCCGGTGGCGTCGTCGCGATCGGCCCATACCTTCGGCTGCAATGGCTGTGACGGCGGCGGATCGAACTTCACGATTTCGGCCAACGGACAACAGAACGGAATTGTGTGGGCGCTTGATTACAGCAGTTACGGCAACAGCCCGGTCGTTCTCTACGCATTCGATGCAAGCAACTTGAGCACGGAACTCTATGACGCGACGCAGGCTCCCAATCAACGCGACCAAGCGACCGTTGCGGTAAAGTTCACCTCGCCTACGGTTGCCAACGGCAAGGTGTTCGTCGGATCAAGAAATGCCGTCACTGTATACGGCCTCTTGAGTCCGGCTCCTCTTCAATAAGAGTACGGCTGGGAAAAGCGCCGAAGTCAGCCGGACAGTCCGACTGACTAGACGATCCTTAGGGCTTGCTTAGTTATTGCGCCGCGGGCTGCCGCACGTGCAGCATGTCGGCTACGGCGTTGATAACATCGGCCTTCGTCCACGCAGTCTGCGGGTCCATACCCTTAGCCGTGAAGTAGATCTGCATGAAGGCCGCTGCGCTCCCGGAGGGCGGCAGATTACCCGCGTCGCCCGAAATTCCCAGCAGCGGGCCTTCCGATTCCAGCAATCCGGTGCCGGGACGGCCGCGCACCACACCGCCTCCGTTCCAGTCGATAAAGGGATCGTTGTTGAGAATGCCTGTAAGGTCCGCAACCGAAAGCGTGGGGACCGACTGGTTGTAAGCCGCGTTATAGGCGTTGATGAAGACATCGGTGAAGAACGCATAGCCGATATCCGAGGGATGAATCCCGTCCAGGCTGAACGCGCCCCCGTTGTAAGTGGTTGTGATGGTGTAACCCTCGAGGGTGATCGGGTTGTCGATGATGCCTTGTTGGAAGGCATGGATATCCGCGACCGGGAATCCCGCCGCGGCGGCAATCGAGGAGATCGCCGCGTTATAGAGGTTGACCTGATTCTTGATATGAGTGATTTGGGCGGGCGACAGAACGTATTTGGGATTGCTCAGTTCCGCTTGGCCGAAGACCCCGAGTTTGAGAAGAAACACCGTCGACATGGTTGTGTAATAGCCGTCCGGCAGCGAGTACTGGCTGCCTGCATAACGCTGCACTACGGCATTATCGGCAACGTAGGCGACCTCGGTCAGGTCCGGAATGTTTCCAAGCACCACCTGCGCACCGGTGGCCTTGAGCCCATCCACCAGCTGCTGATACTCGGCTTTGAATTGCGGAAATGGCGTGTAGGTCGGATTGTTGAGACTGTCGGAATCGAGGATGTAGCCGATCAAGTCGTTCGCCCCGATCCAGCAGAAGATCGTTTTCGGTTTGAGCTGCTGCGCGATCTGCAGCTGGCTCAGGCCGTAGTAGGGCGGCAGCACGAGATCGATCTCTTGCGTGCCTCCGGATGTGGCGACAGACGTCAGAACATCCTGTGTCGCCGCCCCTGAAACGGCTAGATTGGCGGGCGGGGTGGTCGGACTGATGCGCGTTCGATCGGTCGTGGATCCCGCTTCGCCTACCGGGCCGCTTTCGATCAGAGGCAGCGAGAACCCGGCGCCCAGCTGATGGGCGGCCAGGAATAAGTAGTCATGCGGTTGGGAAACGGTGCTGGCGTTATCGGATTGAACTCCTTCGCCGAGGCTGTCGCCCATGCCGATAAAAGGAGGCTGCTGCGCAAAGCCGGATCCGGCTGTGAGCGATGCAACGGAAAGTAGAAAAGCGGTGAAAACGTAACGGCGCACTGGATTCTCCTTGAGGTTCCACTTGGAACCTGCCGAAGACGATGAGCCGGTTTACCGGCGCGAATCGCTCTGAGGAAGCGCGAACACATAGAACTCATTGCTCGCCGTCCCGATCGGATCCGTCTTCGGAAAATTATGATACCCCGAACCCCAGTAGACAACACCGTCCACCACGGCCGGCGCGGCATTGACGGAGCCCGCCGCCTGGAAACTCCATAGCGTATTTCCCGAACTGGCGTCAAGAGCATACATCGCGCCCGACATCGAGGCGCAGAACATGACGCCGTTTGCAAGCGTAACGGGACCGAGCGCCATCGCCGGCTCGCCGGGGTGCAGCGGATCGATGGTCGCGTTCTTCACCTGCCAGAGGATGGCGCCGTTGGATGGATTCAGCGCAGCCCAGGAGCCGCCGTTCCATAAGCCACCCGAAGCAAGCGTATATGACCGGTGAGCGGAGTTCGAAATCGCCACATAGATCCGCTGGTTGTCCGTGGCGGTTCCCCATTCGATTCCGCCCAAAATACCGGCTGGGCCGACCCGCGTCTCCCAGACCAGAGCGCCAGTCGACGGGTTCAACGCCCAGTAAATACCGCCCTTCTGTCCGGCGCCGACCAGGGATTGATTGACTCCGTTGATGGTTGCGGAAAAGAGGTTCGCACCGGCGCCGAAATCGAGGTCCGGACCGAACGGATCGGGGCACGGCGGCTGGGTCCCGTGACCGCAAGCCCCGGTGTACGCATCGTCCGGGGAGCATTTCCGGCCCCAGTTGATCTGCCCGGTCGTCAGGTTCAGGGCGACGATCGAATCTTCGAAATTATTCGGATCCTGGCAGGCGATCAACGCGTTGACGTTGCCAAGGACCTGCTGCTCGCATTGTTGAACCGACAGCGGAACCTGATAGTTATTGCCCGTGGTGACGTAGATCTGGTTCAGCGCCGTGTCGATCACCGGAGTGCTCGACCAGATCGCGCCGCCGGTATAACCCTCCGGGACCATGTACGTTTGCCACAGGATCTTGCCCGTTGCCAGTGAAACGGCCGCTACGCTGCCGCGAAACGTGCAATTCGGGTCCTTCTCGCCCGCCGACGATACGCCAATATAAACGATCCCGTTGTAGACGATCGGCGAACCCGTCGTCACGCTGCGAATGTAGGGGTCGAGACTCGTGATCCAAAGATACGCTCCGGTGCCGGAATCGAGAGCGGCGAGATAAGCCCCGGTGGGGTTTCCAGACGAAAAGGTTTCGCTCAATCCAATCACGACGGTGTTGCCCGAGAGAGTCGGCGTCGTCCGGGAGATCGTTCCGGAGGGGAATTTCGGCGGCGGCGTTGCTTGCCAGATCACCTGGCCCGACGGGCTTAGCTTGTAGATGTTGCCGGACCAGTCCGGAAAATACACGTTGCCGCTGGAATCGACCGAGGGCGTTGCTGAAACATCATTTTGGGTGGGAAAGGACCATAGGAGCGCCAAGCCATTCACATTCGCGGTGTTCAGCGTATTCTCAGCCGATGCCCACCTGCTGTTTGTGATCGAATTTCCGGCGAAACTCCAGGCGGTTTGGGCTTGTGCCGCCGGGCCAACGAAGAGCAGAAGCATGAGAAAGTGACAACATTTGCATTGCAAATGCGTTACAAATAGATTTTGCATGTGTGAGGTTTTAATTTTCACTGAAACCGCACGGTTTTTCAAGGACTTTCAGGAGTTTGGCATTTAAAAATACTATTGGCAGGATTCGCATCAGTACCAGCGGTCCTATTTTTAGTCCTTTTCGCGTCATACTTTTTGCTAACATTCGGAGCGTGTACTACATTCTACGGCGTTTACCGTAGATACCTCAGCCCTCCAGGAGCTCTGAATGAAAGCAACGTTGTTCATGCTGGTTTGCGGTTTCACCGCGACTGGCAGCCTTTTCGCAGGTACGGCTACCGTGACCTTTACCGGGCCAAACGGTCAGCAGGACAGTTACGGCAACTACATTAGCCCGTATTACGGGACCGTAAATGGAAGCAATGCAACCCTATATTGCGATGATTTCGCGAACTACGTGACCGACGGCGAAACGTGGACCGCGAACGTCACCAATCTCGCGGACAGCGCTGAGGTTCTGACCCAGACGCGTTACGGCGGCCTGGATCAGACGCTTCAAACCCAAGGCGGGGGAACCCAGTCGTATGACGGCCAGCAGCTTTACGAGATGGCCGCCTACCTGTCCACGCAGTTTGACAGCAACGCAACCGACGACGGCAACATTCAGGACACGATTTGGGATCTGTTCAACCCCAACGCCGGCAATTCGAGCGAGCCGGGACCCATTCCGTCCACCGAAGCCTACCTCTATGCCGCTGAGCAGAACTATGGCTCGATCAACGCGGCTAACTTCGAAATTCTTACCCAGGTCAATAACCCCGGCCTCACGGGCGGAATCCAGGAATTCATCGTGGCGACTCCGGAGCCGTCATCAATGTTGATGTTGGGCTGCGGACTGATGTTCGTCTCTGCGATCGTCTACCGCCGGCGCAAAGCCAACCCGAATATCTAGTCGACTCGCCGCTTCTAGACCATGGCCGCATGCGAGACTAGGCCCAGCGCCCGGACACAACCCACGGGCCCGCATGCGGTTAACTCTGGACATTACTCCCACCCTGCTGCGCAGCGCCGGCGTACGCAACCATCTCTACTACTGGACGCGCGCGCTCGAAGCCGATCTGCACGGCAACCGGCTGGAATTCTATCCGTTTCTGAAGGAGCTTCCCGACCTGAATCATGACCGGGGGATCGAGTCCGGGATTCCGAACTGGCGTTTGTTTCTGGTGTTCGCGATGAATAACGGGCTGGCGAGCGGGCTGGTACCGCGCGCCGAGGTGTTCCATGGTTCACCGCAGCTGCGACGCCGGCCGCGTACTCGACGGCTGACTGCGCATATTCACGACCTCACCTGCTGGTTGATGCCCGAGTTCCATACCGAGGCGAATGTGCAGGCCGCCCACGAGGCGGCCGAGCATGTTTGGAGGCAGGCGGATGGGCTGATTGCCGTGTCGCAGAGTGCGCGGGATGATGCGGTTCGGCTTTTGGGTTTGAATCCCGACCGGATGGAAGTGATCCCGCACGGGGTTCCCGAGGAATATTTCACGGTTCGCGACTCCGTGCGACCGGGGAAGCCGTATGTGCTGACGGTGGGGACGATTGAGCCGCGCAAGAATATCGATCTGCTGCTGGATGCGTGGGCAGCATTGCCTGGGGACGTGCGGGATGCGTTTGATTTGGTGATCGCCGGGCCCGCGGGCTGGAAGTCGGAGGGGACGCTGGCGCGGCTGCGGGCAGACCCTCCCTTTCGGTCGGGCTCGGAGTCGGGTTTTGGCGGTGGTTCGGGTGTTGACGATCGCCTCGAACTGAGCCCGACCGGGAGGGAGGGTCGGCGCGGCGCCGTGCGGTATCTGGGCTATGTTCCCGAAAGCGATTTGCCCGCACTCACCGCCGGGGCAACGGTTCATGTTTATCCTTCGCTCTACGAGGGCTTCGGGTTCCCGCTCGCGCAGGCAATGGCCGCGGGAGTAGCCTCGGTGACTTCGAATGTGTCCAGCCTGCCGGAGGTGAGTGCGGGAAGCGCGCTGCTAGTCGATCCGCGCTCGCAGACGGAGCTGCGGGATGCACTGCTGCGGCTGCTGACCGCGCCCGCGTTGCGCCAGGAACTGGGTGAGCGAGGTCGCGCTTACGCGGCCGCGCATTACCGGTGGCCCCTGATCGCGCGGTGGTCGTGGGAGTTCTTCGAGCGCGTGGCGGCGTCCTGAAAGACTTCGACGAGACAGCGCGCGATCTCATGTGCGCTCGACCTT
>NZ_CAJCHS010000119.1 GCF_903970205.1 Nevskia soli
ACCGAGATCGCCATCCCCATGCTGCTCTCTACGAATGGCTACGGAATCTTCTGGAACAACACCTCCGTTTCGAAGGTCAACAACCGCTTCATCCATTACCTCTACATCAGCTCCGCCGTCGCGGACACCATCGATTACTACTTCTTCTACGGCCCGGATTTCGATCGCATCGTCGCCGATTACCGCGAGCTAACCGGCGCCGCTCCCATGTTCGGTAAGTGGGCCTACGGCTACTGGCAGTCCAAGAACAAGTACAAGACCGAAGACGAAGTGCTAGCCATCGCGAAAGGCTACCGCGACCGCCGCATCCCGATCGATAACATCGTGCAGGACTGGTTCTGGTGGACGCACACCGGCGAATTCGTCTTCAACAATAACTATCCCGATCCCAGGAAGATGGTCGAGGATCTGCACCAGGAGCATTTCCATCTGATGATCTCGGTCTGGCCGTTCTTCGATCCCGGCACCCAGACTTACGCCGACATGGACCGTCGCGGCTTCTTCATCGACCGCACCAAGACCGAAAGCTTCCACCCCAAAGCAACCGCGCTCTACGACGCCTTCAACCCCGCGGCGCGCAAATACTACTGGAGCCTGATCGATAACGCGCTGTTCAAGATCGGCGCGGACGCCTGGTGGATGGACACGACCGAGCCCGAAACAGAGGGCGTCGAAGAGAACGTGCTGCTCAGTAACAAAGTCGGCGGAATGAATGGCGCGCGCGTGGCCAACCTGTTTCCGTTCGAGACAACGTCCGGCGTCTACCAGGGCCAACGCGCCGAGTCAAGTGACAAGCGCGTGTTCATCCTCTCGCGCTCGGCTTACGCGGGCATCCAGCGCAACGGCGTGACCGCGTGGTCGGGCGACGTACTCTCCGATTGGGAAACTTACAAGCGTCAAATCCCGGCCGGCCTGAACTTCGAACTCTCGGGAGTTCCCTACTGGACTTCCGATGTCGGCGGCTTCTTCATGGGCCGTCCGCGCGACCCCGGATACCGCGAATTGTTCGTCCGCTGGTTCCAGTTCGGCACGTTCTGCCCCATCTTCCGCGTCCACGGAACGCGCACGCCGGATGAGAACGAGCTGTGGTCCTACGGTCCGGAGGCCGAGAAAATCCTGGTCAATTTCGACAAGCTGCGCTATCGCCTGATGCCGTATATCTACTCGACGGCATGGCGCGTCACGCATGAAAGCTACACGCCGATGCGCCCGCTGGTCATGGATTTCGCCGCCGATCCCCGCACCTGGAACATCGGGGATGAGTTTCTGTTCGGCCCCTCGATCCTTGTGAACCCGGTCACGGAACAAGGCGCGGCCACACGTCATCTCTACTTGCCTGCGGGCACGAAATGGGTCGACTTCTGGACCGGCGCGACCCTGGACGGCGGCCATGCAATCGATGCTCCCGCGCCTCTTGACCGCATTCCGATCTATCTGCGCGCCGGTTCCATCGTGCCGATGGGCGAAGATGTCGAGTACGCCGCGGAGAAGCCGGACGGTCCTCTCGAAGTGCGCATCTATCCCGGCGCGGACGCCGATTTCAACTGGTACGAAGACGAAGGTGACAATTACAATTACGAAAAAGGCGCGTATGCGACCGTGAACCTTCACTGGAACGACGCTCAGCACGAGTTGACGATCGGCGACCGCAAAGGCAGCTATGCCGGCATGCCGCAGCTTCGCGCCCTGCATCTGGTGGTGGTGCGTGAAGGCCGCGGCAGTGGTCCCGAGCCCGTGTCGCAAGCCGATCAGCAGGTTACCTATTCGGGAAAGCAGATCACCTTACGCATGAGCGCGCCGCAATGAGTTCCGAGCCCTTTACGATACTTTGTTTCGCCAGCTACGAGAAAGGCCACGACTTCATGCGGCAAGCCAAGCGCGACGGCTGCCGCGTCTTCCTGCTCACTTCGCTGAGCCTGAAAGAGAAAGCGCGCTGGCCGGTCGAGAGCATCGACGAGATCTTCTACATGCCGGACGACGATCACGCGTGGAACCGCGGGGACACGCTGAAGTCCGTCGCTTATCTCGCGCGTGAACGGCGCATCGATCGCATCGTCCCGCTCGACGAATTCGATCAGGAAATCGGCGCGGCGATTCGCGCTCACCTGCTGCTCGCGGGCATGGACGAAACCACCATGCGCGGCTTTCGCGACAAGCTATCGATGCGCCGGATTGCGGAGAAAGCAGGCGTTCGTGTGCCGCCCTATATCGGCATCCTGAACTATTCCGCGCTGCACGATTTCACCGAACGCGTCCCGCCGCCGTGGGTGTTGAAGCCGCGCCTGATGGCCGGAGCGATCGGCATCAAGAAGATCGAATCCGCCGACGCACTGTGGTCCGCCGTTCACTCGCTGGAAGACCAGCAGTCTTACTATTTGCTTGAAAAGTATCTGCCCGGCAACGTCTGTCATGTGGATTCGATCCTGTGGGATGGCGAAATCCTGTTCCGGATCGCCAGCGCTTATGGCCGGCCGCCGATGGATGTTTCGCACGGCGGCGGCGTCTTCACCACTTCGGTTTTGCCGCGCGGCGGCGAGTTGGAACAGGCGCTGCTGAAAATGAACGGCAAAGTACTCGCGGCGATGAGTCATGCGACGGGCGTGAGCCACACCGAGTTCATCGTCAGCCGCGACGATGGCGAAATCTATTTCCTCGAAACCGCGGCGCGCGTCGGCGGCGCGCATATCGGCGATCTGGTGGAAGCCGCTTCCGGACTGAACCTTTGGGCGGAATGGGCCCGGGTGGAACAGAGCACGCGCGAGTCGCCCTATAAGCTGCCGCCCGTTAAAGCCGGCTACGCCGCGCTAATCGTCTCGCTGGCGCGCGAAGAGAAGCCGGACTTATCGGCTTACAACGAGCCCGAAGTCGTGTGGCGCATGGACGAACCGCATCATGCGGGCCTGATCGTCGCCTCGACCGACCACGACCGCGTAGCCGCGCTGCGCGATCAGTACGTTGAGCGCATCGGCAGGGACTTCGGTGCCGTCCTGCCGCCCAAAACGAAACCGACAAGCTAGCGAGGTTTGCCGAGCCACACTGACCCGAAACCACGCGAAACCA
>NZ_CAJCHS010000120.1 GCF_903970205.1 Nevskia soli
CCGATGTTTCGGGTCAGTGATAGTGAAATCGGCGCCGACTAGCTTTGGACCGGAACCCAAGTCTACGATGCTTCGATAGGTGTCAAAGCTACCTCCGACTCCGGTCTGCCAGCGATAGCCTAAGTCAATCGAGCCGGTGAGCCAGTCTTCAGCCGGCGCAGGAGCAGCAGCGGGCACAGCAGGGGTTGCGGGAACAGTCGCGGGGGAGGGAACCGGGGGGACCGGCGTAGTTGGCGCGGGAGGTGTTTGCTGCGCAAACAACGGGACGGCAGTCGCAAGGATCAGCAGCGACTTCATTTAAGCAGGTTCCTGTCCACATAGCTTCCGTGAACCTTCTGATGACAGACCGAGCAGTTTTGATAAACCGGTGACAGAAGGTTATGGAAGGACGGCGGCGCCACACCCAATGCCGAGTTCGTGCTTACCGGAGACGGGAGATTGGCGTGACACTCCAGACATACGAAGCGCACTTCCTGACGGGTTAGCATTCGCGGGTTTGCCGATCCGTGCGGTTCGTGACACGTGCTGCAACTTTCAAAGCGAACCGGCGCATGCTCGAAGGTGTACGGTCCGCGAAGGTCGCCGTGGCAAGTGAAACACCCGGGTTCGTTGCCGGCGAACACTTGTCCCATAGCGGGGCGGATGCTGCCATGCGGGTTGTGGCAATCGACGCAGGACATCGCACCCTCCGGTAACTTGTGATGATTGGGTCTCTGGAACTCGGCCCACACCGCCAGATGGCAGCTCGCGCACTGCTCATTAATCGCCGCGGGCTTGCGGGCAACCAGACTATGGCCTCCATTGGCGTGAACCTTATGGCAGCTCGTGCACGACACCTGATCTTTCATGTGACTACTGAGCAGACGGCCGGCCTGTGTCGCTTGGTTTAGGTGACAGCTTAGGCAGACCTTATCGGCGGCCTCCGCGGGTATCTTGCCGGGGTTCCGGATGGTCGCAGCTGAAGGGTTATCTATATGCTTCTGCGCGGGACCGTGGCACGATTCGCAGGCAATCCCTTGAAAATCGTGCTTTTTGCTGGTCTCGATCGCCTCGTGCGGAGTCTTCTGAAACGCGTCGTAGATTTCCTGGTGGCAGGCTTGGCAAGTTTCCGAGCCAACATAGCCCGCCGGAAGTGCAGGTTGGGCAGCCACGTTAAACGCCGCCAAGACTAAGAGTCCAAAAGAGCGGCACAGATCAATGTTCCGCATGCACCTTGTTGACTGCACCCGCAACGGAGGAGCCCTCAAAGTGCGTACAGGCGCAACGTATCACGTTGGCGGGCGCGGGGCTTCCAGTTAGCTCGTTCAAGCTCAACGCCGGCCATTGCGGAGCAACAAATCCCAACTTTCCCCCAAGCCGCTGGTCTCCGGGAGTGCCTTGGTATCAGACAAAACCCGGGTCCGCTTAAGAAGCGTAACATTTGAAAGACGGGTGGGAAAACTCGCAAATTTACGAGGGCCAAAGCGGTCGCTAGGCATGATACTTTGAGCTTTTGGTCGATCGGTAGTTATTGCGTCTCCCGATAACTTGGCACAGCGGCGGGTCAATCCCCACCGAGGTGGAGGATATTCATGTGCCTGGCGGTTCCCGGCAGAGTTCTTAATGTAGAAGGTGCTGACCCCGCTTTCCGCAGCGGTCAGGTCGACTTCTGCGGAGTCCGTAGATTGGTCAGTTTGGCGTACACGCCGGAGGTGATTCCGGGAGACTTCGTGCTGGTCCACGTAGGCTTTGCGATTAGTAAGATTGACGAAATAGAAGCGGCACGCACCTATAAATTCCTGCTAGAACTCGGAGCCCTCGAAGAGGAAGGCCTTGCTCCCGACGCCCATCCGGAGGACACGTATGCTCGCGGTTGAAACGGAACAGGCATCATTAGCAGGAGCCCTCGGACGTCGAGGAATCACGCGACGCCAGTTGGTCAAATTCTGCAGCCTGATGCTGACTACTCTCGCGCTGCCGGATAAGTATCTGGCCGCGACCGTGGCTGCAGTCAGTAAGGCCAAGAAGCAGGTACTGGTATGGATGCAGTTTCAAGATTGCGCCGGATGTTCCGAGTCCATGCTGCGGTCGAGCCATCCGGAAATCGCCGACATTGTGCTTGATCTGTTCTCGTGGGAGTACCACGAACTCATCATGGCCGGGTCCGGCGCCGCCGCGAATGCCGTGCTGGACCGCGTTGTAACTCAAGAGAAGGGTAATTATATCGCCGTGGTCGAGGGTGGGATTCCGACGGCGGACGGAGGCGTATACTGCACCATCGGTGGCCGCTCCGCCTTGGATATCGCGAAGACAGTTTGCGGAAATGCGGCCGCCACCATAGCGGTTGGGGCGTGTGCGGCAGACGGGGGATTCATGCGCGCACACCCCAATCCGACGGGTGCCGTAGGTCTCGAGGAAGCAGTACCAGGCATCCGGTTAATCAATATGAACGGGTGCGCGCATAATCCCGTAAATACGGCTGCGGTCCTGGTACATTACCTGACTTTCCGCGATCTACCGGCGGTCGATCAACATAATCGTCCGCTGTTCGCTTACGGGCGCGTTATTCATGATCAGTGCGAGCGCCGCGCGCATTATGACGCGGGCCGTTTCGTTACCGAGTGGGGCGACGAGGGACATCGCAAAGGGTATTGCCTCTACAAGATGGGATGCAAAGGTCCCGCAGCTACCTTTAATTGCCCAACAGCACAATGGAACGACCACACAAGTTGGCCGATTCGTGCCGGCCACGGCTGCATTGCGTGTGCGTCGCCGCGTTTCTGGGATCACATGTCGCCCTTCTACGACCGCCTCCCCTCCGTGCCTGGTTTTGGGGTGGAAGTAACCGCCGGTGAACTAGGACTGGGATTAGTCGGCGCCGTCGTGGCCGGAGTTACCGTGCATGGTCTGATCACAATGATCCGGCCCGCGCCTCCCTATCCGGAGACAAAGGTTTAAGATGGCGCGGCTAGTGATCGACCCGGTAACGCGCATCGAGGGCCACCTTCGGATCGAGGCCCAGTTAGACGGGGGGAAAGTCTCGGACGCCTGGAGTTCTGGAACCATGTTTCGGGGAATGGAGATCATCCTCGAAGGGCGCGACCCGCGGGAAGCATGGATTTGGGCACAGCGGATCTGCGGCGTCTGCACGGTAGTGCATGCGCTGGCGAGCGTCCGGGCCGTCGAGAATGCGTTGGCGATTCCCATACCGGAAAATGCGCGGATCGTGCGCGATCTAATGGCCGGTGCGCAAATGGTGCAGGATCACGTAATTCATTTCTACCATTTGCACGCGCTGGATTGGGTGGATGTAGCGTCCGCGCTAAAGGCCGACCCAGCTAAGACGTCGGCCATCGCCCAATCCATTTCGGATTACGATAGGTCCAGCGCCACTTACTTCCGCGGTATTCAACAACGGGTCAAGGCCGTTGTGGACAGCGGACAGCTTAGCCTTTTCGCCAGCGGCTATTGGGGACATCCGGCTTATCTGTTGCCGCCCGAGGTCAACTTACTCGCGGTTGCGCATTACCTGGAAGCTCTAGAATGGCAGAAAGATTTTATCAGGATTCACGCATTGCTCGGGGGAAAGAATCCCCACCCGCAATCCTTCCTGGTGGGAGGGATGACGACGTCGCTCGACCCGAATGAGCCTTTCGCCGTGATCAATCCGATCGTGATCGATAAGCTTCAGGATCTGGTCAAGAGCGCGAAGAAATTCGTCGACCAGATCTACATTCCCGACGTCCTGGCGATCGCGCCTTATTACAAGGACTGGTTTTCGCGTGGGGAGGGCCTGGGCAACTTTCTTTCTTACGGCGATTATGCCTCGGACAACCTGGAAGACCCCAAGACCTTCCTCTTTCCGCGCGGCGTCGTGTTAAACCGCGATTTGAGTACTGTACATGCGGTGGAACCCGCCGGAATCAGTGAGTTCGTGACCCACTCCTGGTATGAATACTCGGGCGGAGACGAGAACGGCAAACATCCGTCAGTAGGCGAGACGAAGCCAAAGTATACAGGTCCGAAACCTCCGTACGATTTTCTGGAAGTGGACCGGAAGTATTCATGGTTGAAAGCGCCGCGTTACCAAGGTAAGGCAATGGAGGTCGGTCCCCTCGCGCGAGTGGTGGTGGGCTACGCGTCGGGACAACCAGACATACGTGCCGCTGTCGATGGTGTATTGACGAAATTAAATGCGACTCCGACGGTGCTTTATTCAACGCTGGGCCGGATCGCGGCACGCGCGATCGAAGCGCAGATCATGGCTCACCGGCTGCAAGGCTGGCTGGATCAATTGTCCTCGAATCTCGATCACGGAAACGTGACGGTTTTCAATCCGATCCGATGGGACCCGGCTACTTGGCCGAAGAGCGCCAGAGGCTTCGGCTGGCATGAAGCGCCGCGCGGCTCGCTTGGTCATTGGGTGGAGATCGAGGGCAAGTCGATAAAGAATTACCAGGCGGTAGTTCCTACGACCTGGAATGCGGGGCCGCGTGACACGCAGGGGAATCGCGGCGCTTACGAAGCTGCCTTAGCGGGAACGCCCGTCGCGGATCCGGCGCGCCCGCTAGAGATCCTACGCACCGTTCACTCATTTGATCCCTGTCTCGCCTGCGCGGTACACGTCATCGACGCCCAGGGCCGCAAGTATACGCTCCCCATGGTGAGATAATGCATCCCGCGTTAAATGAAGATCGACGGCACCCTGAAGTTCCGGTTGGTCAGTGCTCCGCGGTCTATGTGTGGCAATACCCGATCCGTTTGTTCCACTGGGCGTTGGTTTTCTCGATAGCCGTGTTGGCAGTCACCGGTTACTACATCCACGATCCCTTCATCATCGACCAGGTGAAGCGTCCCTACTTGATGGGATGGTTCCGCTTCGTTCATGAAAGCTTCGGGATGATTTTCATTGCTCTCTTTGTCATGCGCATTTGTCTGTTCTTTCGCTTCTCCGGCGGCGATCGCTGGGTGCGATGGGATCAATACATTCCGCTGCGGGGTGTGCAGTTTAGAGAAATGCTCAACGTGATGGAGTTCTATCTATTCATCCGGCGTACGCCCATTTCCAAGATCGGACATAACGGCATGGCTGCCCTTTCCTATGTGGCGGTCTACACTCTTATGCTAGTGGAGATCGTAACTGGATTGGTGATGTACGACTGGATCATGCAGTCCCCCGTGATTCACTTTTTGGTTGGATGGATTCCGCGCGTCGTCGACATCCAGAACATACGCCTGATTCATTTCTTCGCGATGTACCTGTTCGTCATATTCGGTATCTTTCACGTACACATAGCCATGTTGATATCGCGCGTGGAAAAACGCGGGCTGATGGATAGCATGTTCACCGGTTATAAAGTAATTCCAGTCACCGAACTTGACGAAGCGGAAAAGCAGGCTGAACTGAGCCGTAAATGACGCATCTGAACGGGACTCTGGTGCTGGGTATCGGTAACCTGTTGCGCTCGGATGACGGTCTGGGAGTACATGCGATCCAGAGTTTGCAGCACGACGCGCGCGTCACTGTGGGTGCCCATGCCGGTGTGATGCTTCTCGATGGCGGAACGCAGGGACTAAGTCTGATGGCGCACATCTCGGGCTTCACACGTCTGCTGGTGATTGACGCCGTGGATGTGGGCGAGGCCCCGGGTACATTGGTGCGCTTCGAAGGAACGGCTCTCGACGGCTTACCCGGCAAAGCGTCGGTTCATCAGCTAGGATTCGCCGATCTGATAATTGCGATGAAGCTATTGGGCGAGTCGCCAGCGGAAGTGGTTGTGTTAGGCGCGCAACCGCTGTCCACGGATTGGGGCGCAGAACTAACCCCGCGGCTCCAACAGGCGTTCCCGCTTCTACTGGATGTGGTACTTGAACAGCTAGAGACCTGGGCTAACTGACGAATAGGTCAGGAGACGATCCCGCACGTTACCGCATACCGGCTAAGCTCCGCGACGCTGTGAAGATTGAGCTCATCCATGATGCGGTATTTGTGGAACTCCACGGTGCGGGGCGATACATTTAGCCGGACAGCTATTTCTTTGACCTGATGCCCTTCGGCCAGCAACTGCAACACCTCGCGTTGGCGAATGGTTAACTTGTCTAACGGACTCCGCCAGCTATTAGAGCGCGCGGAGAGCCCTTTGTGCACGGCTTCCGTTAGAGAACTCGTAATGTAGGTATGGCCCTTCAGCGTCTCCCGGATCGCGGTGACGAGTTCCTCGGCGGCTGAATTCTTTAACACATAGCCGGAAGCTCCTGCGGTAAAGGCTTCGGTCGCGAAGATGACATCCGAATGCATGGTGAGGAAGATGATGATCACCTTGCGGTTGGTCTTACGTATCTGCCTCGCGGCTTCGATACCGTTCAGCAAAGGCATGGTGATGTCCACGATGATGACATCGGGCTGGAGTTCCTCGGCGGCCCGCAGCAGCGAGCGCCCGTCACTGACCACGCCGGCGATCTCGAACTCCGGTTGATCCAGAATGCGCCGCAGCCCCTCGACGACAATATCGTGGTCGTCACCCAGCAACAGCCGACTTCTTCTCATTGCCCTCCTTTCACTCCTCCCTTAACAACGACACAAAGACTTCCACCGTGGTCCCTCGCCCTGGTTGGGATCGAATCGTGTGATGGCCGTTCACCAATCTTACGCGCTCCTCCATACTAATCAACCCCAGGCCGCCCTTCGCTTTGGCTTCGCTTATCTGGAAGCCGTCCCCATTGTCCCGGATGCGAAGAGCAATGCCGTTGTTCTTGCCCGAAAGCGTCAATTTAACCTTGCTGGCATTGGCGTGCTTAGAGATATTCCGAAGACCCTCCTGCGCTAAGCGGTAGAGACACAAAGAAACATCTTCGGGTAGATCCTCTGGGACCCGCCTGGCTTGGAATCGGGCCGGAATCCCCTCTTGTGCCGTGAAGCCGGCGCACTGTTCGCGGATAGCTGTTTCCAGGCCAAGTTCAACCAGTACGGCGGGATGCAGCCTCCTGGATATCGCCTGGACTTCGCTTGCGAGGCCGTTGATGCGCGAGGTGAGAGCGCAAACCCGATCGGTAAGCGCGTCGTCGGGCGCGGATGAGTGCCAGAGGAGCGTTGAAACCTCCATGCTTAGCGCCGCGAGCTTCTGGCTGAGCCCGTCATGCAGTTCGCGGGAAAGGTCCCGATTGCCCGCTTCCTGAAGACTCAGAAGACGAGCTGTCAATGCCTGCAGTTCGTTCTTGTTCTGCAGAAGCATCGCCCCGCTTTCCTTACGTTCGGTGACATCGGAAATAAAACTGATCGCGAGTCTCCCCGCGCGCGTATCGAGATAGCTCAAGCCTACATCCACTGGAAACTCCGAACCGTCTTTGCGCAACCCGAACAGTTCCATACCAGCGCCCATGGAACGCATGCCCGGTTTGCGCCAGAAGTTTCCGAGGTGACCGGCGTGACGATGCTGGAAACGTTCCGGTATCAACATAGAGAGGGGATGGCCGATCAGCTCCTGCCGCCGGTAGCCGAACATAGTCTCGGACGCGGCGTTCACGAGCATGATCGCACCGTCGGCATTGACCGCTAAAATCGAAGCAGGGACGGTCTGCAGGAGGGTGTCGAGCGCAGTCTCGCTCTCGCGAGCTTGCAACTGAGCTTGTTCACGTTCGGTCACGTCGACTCCCGTGCAGATCACGTATTCGACTGTTCCGTCGTCCCGCGCTACAAAGCTGTTCGACCACGCGATCAATAGAGGGGGCCCCTTTTTGGTAAGCCAGTGGGTTTCCCCGTAGGTGGCTTGCCCTTTGCTCAAGTTTTCAATGCGACTCTTGACTTGGGCCCTTTCTTCCGGTACAGCGAGGGTATTCCAAAGTCTCGTGCCTTCGACCTCCTCCAGTGAAAAACCGGTGAGTTCCTGAGCAGCGCGATTGTACTGCAGAATACATCCTTCGCGATCCATAACGACCACCAATAGGTCCCTGGCGGCGTTCAGGACAGCGGTGATGAGGCGTTGTTCGCTAAGCGAATTTTCCCGGCTCAGCTTCAGATCGTGAACGTCCACGAATGTGATGAGGACTCCGTCGCTTTTCGATTCCGCCGTCATAAACGGAAGAATCCGGAGAGAGTACCATCGACCGTCGCTGGCCTGGACCTCGCGCCACACATCTTCCGAACCTTTGAGGACCTGCGAAATCGATTCATCCAAGCCTGGGAGATTAAGGCCGAGACTCATATGCGCGATGGGCCGCCCTACATCGCCGGGAAGCAGGTGCAGCAGTTTGGCAGCCTGTGGCGTAAAGCGCCGGATGCACAGGTTTCCTCCGAGAATCACGATCGGGATCTCGACGCCGCTAAGGATATTGTTCAACTCGTCGGTGAGGATGGCTAAATCCGAATTACGCTCCCGCAGCTGGTCGTTTAGAGTAATCAGTTGGTCATTATTCGATTGGATTTCTTCAGCGGCAGCCTCGAGCTCCTCGTAGAGGCGATGAGCCTCCTCCATACTGGATTGGGCCTCTTCGCTCGCCGCGGACAGACTTTCGCTGGTAGCCTCATAATTCCTAGCGACTGTATCGAAATAGTCGCGCTTGCGGGTGAGCTCTTGATTGAGGTCGAGTAGTTCCCGATTGATACGTCTCGGTTTGGTTGGGTCGCTAAGTTGCTTGAACAGGACCAGGAAGTATAGGCCGCCCACCGCCGTCGCTGGAAGAAGCCGGACTTCGATGTTGACCAGAAAGTCCCCGTTCCGCTTAATACGGATCGCTCGCTCCTGGGGAACCGTCCCAATACTCGCCGCGGCCGCGAGCGTTTCGTTGGTGGCTTCGCGCAGTGGCGGGATCAGTTCCTCCCGAATCGTATCTAGTAGGTGAAGCCTGGCTTCTCCAGGCGAAACCCCGGCCGAAACCCCGCCCGAAACCCGGAGATACGGGTCCGTATCTCCACGAAAGTGAACGATTTCAAGATTGCTGTCGACCACGAGTCCGGCATAACGCGCACGTTCCCAAAGGATGCGGTCAACTTCCCTTTCTAAGTCACCGCCGGCTGTCTCCGCATCGCGAATAGCCTGCGCGTTTCGATTCCCGGGTTTTTGAGAGTCTCGCTTCATCGCCAACGCGCTAGCACCAGGACCACCCTCTCCCGGTGAATTGCTTTTCGCGCCAAAACAACGGCAAGCCGTAAACAAGAAGTTTTCCGAGTGGTATGTCCTCCCATTATGCGATGAAATCAAATGAAATACTGAATCAATCTGAACTCCCATGAAACGACTCGCTCGCCCGGTAAGGATCGCGCTGTTCGCGGCGGTCGTCGCGTTGTGCCTCACAGGCCAGACCCGGCGGTATCACTACGGTCCGCGCGACAAGGGGTTCTATCTCGATCAAGCCACCCTTGACTTCGTCAGCCCTGGCTTGGTAATCACCATCAACTCGGCCCAGATCAGCAGTGCCGGAGCGATTACCGTGACGTACAGCTTGGCCGATCCCAACGGGCTGCCCCTGGATGCTACCGGTGCAACCACTCCCGGCGTCATTTCGTTGGCTTATGTGGCATCTTACATCCCCAACGGCCAGGAACAATATGTTGCCTACACAACCTCGTCGGTGACCGGCGCTGTTCTGGGTACCATCACCCGCCCGGATTTCGAGTTAGGCAGCCCGGCCACACAGGTGGCTCCGGGGCAATATACTTACACGTTTCAAGCTGTGGCCCCGGCGGGATTCGACCCCACGGTTACCACCACTGTCGCGGTTGATGGCAACCGCGATCTTACTCCATTCAACTTGCCAATAAGTTATGCCGGTACAACGTTTAACTTCGTCCCGAATGGCGGGGTAGTTACCGTAACCCGTGACGTCATACGCACCGCGAGTTGCAATACCTGCCACGACCAGTTGGCCTTTCACGGCGGTTACGCCAACGGGATGGAAATGTGCGTCCTGTGCCACCAGCCCCAGAACGCCGATCCGGTAACCGGTAATTCGCTGGATTTGAAGGTTATGGCGCATGCGATCCACATGGGCTCGCAGTTGCCGAGTGTCGTCGGCACGGCTACAACACCCGGCGTCCCTTACCAAATCGCCGGCTATATGGGCTCTCTCACCGACTTTTCTACGGTGATCGATCCGGCCAACCCGCAGCGTTGCGGAGTTTGCCATAGCCAGACGACCGGCGCCGCGCAGGCCACTGCATTCCTGACGGAACCCACGCGAGCGGCTTGCGGGGCCTGCCACAATAACGTAAATTTCGCGACGGGGGCCAATCATCCCGGTGGATTCCAAACGGACGATACGCAGTGCGCCGACTGTCATATTCCGCAAGGCGAGACACCCTTCGATGCGTCCATTCTGGGCGCCCATGTAGTTCCCGGTGACACGCCGGCTGCTTACCCGTTAAATCCGGATACTCTCATCTCGAGCGTCGTGGTTAATATCACGGGCGTGACCAACACGAATGCCGGTCAGAATCCAACGGTCGCCTTCACACTTAACGACATTAACGGCAACCCTCTGGCACTCTCCGCTCTCTCGGCCCTGCAATTTACCATGGCCGGTCCGACCACAGACTACGGTTACACCAGTTTCGGCAGCGATGTTACAACCCCGGGATATGTGGGCGAGGATGGCACTCAGGGAACGTGTGACGGAAGTGGCAATTGTACTTACACCTTCATGCATGCGATCCCGGCCGGGGCAACGGGAAGTTATGCGATTGGCGCCGAAGCCGTTCGGCAGGAAAACGTTCTACCGAACACCAACGCAGCCCAGACAGTTGAAACCGGATCACCGAATCCCGTTGTCTACTTCTCCGTCGATGGCTCCGCGGTTGCACCCCGCCGCACCGTAGTCGGGGAGAGCAATTGTAACCAATGCCATGTGGACCTCGTTTTGCACGGGAACCGGCGAAACAATCCGCAATACTGCGTGATGTGCCATAACCCGTCCGATACTGACTTCTCGGAGATCCCGGCCGGAGTGACGCCGCAGACCATCAACATGGCGGTCATGGTCCACCGCATTCACGACGGTGTCAATGTTGTGCCCGCCGGCGGCAGTCCTTACATCATCTACGGCTATGGCGGGAGTATAAACAACTTCTCGGGCATTCTCTACCCGGCAATGAGTACCGCGGGAGACGCCCCCTATCTTCAAAATTGCTCCTTGTGCCACACTAACGGCAGCGAGCAGAACCTTCCGGTCGGGTTGAACGCCGTCGTCGATCCTCAAGGCTGGATTAATCCGATACAGCCCACCTCATCGGCTTGCAGCGGATGTCACGTATCGAAGGCCGAGTCATCCCACTTCCTTGCGAATACCAACTCCCTGGGAGAGAGCTGCACGGTATGCCACGCCGCTGGGGCGGAATTTGCGGTTGACGCGGTCCACGCGCAATAATGGCCTCTAAGATTAGCCCTTCGTCTACCATAGTCGGATGCGCGGTCGAAACCTCCTGGTCCTCCTGCTGGTTGTTCCCCTATCCGCCCAGAATAAGCATTCTCCTTGTGCAAACTGCGCCGCTTGGAACGAACCGCAGCAGCCGTTCAGGATCTATGGCAATACTTACTTCGTCGGCACTCACGGCCTAAGCTCCGTCTTAATCACCTCCGCGACCGGGCACATCCTTATTGACGGTGCGTTGCCCGAGTCAGCGAACTTAATCGCGGCCAATATTCGCGCGCTGGGATTTCGGATCAAAGATATCAAGCTGATCCTAAACTCTCACGCGCATTTCGACCACGCCGGCGGCATCGCCGAATTGCAGAGACTTAGCGGAGCCCTTGTTGCTGTTAGTCCCTGGACCGCGGAAGTCATGAACAAGGGCGCGGTGCTCCCGGATGATCCCCAGTTTGGCACCATCGATCCTATCGCCAAGGTTGCGCGCGTGCAGATTCTCAAAGATGGAGAGACGCTGCACGCGGGCGCGGTCGAAGTAACCGCGCATTTCACACCCGGTCACACCCCCGGTGGCACAAGTTTCTCGTGGCGATCCTGCGAGAACGGCCGCTGCCTTAACCTGATTTATGCAGATAGCTTGAGCCCCGTGTCAGCCGGAAGCTTCCTGTTTAGTCGCCGCAAAGACTACCCTCATAACGAGGACTTCGAGCGAAGCTTCGCGTTTCTCGAGAGTACGCCCTGCGACATCCTCATCACCCCGCACCCAGGAGCTTCTGAACTCTGGGAGCGCCTGGCGCAACGCAACTCCAAACCGGACGCGTTGATCGACCCGACAGCTTGCCGCGTTCTGGCGGAAGCGTCACGGAAGCAGCTACACGAACGTCTCGCGAAAGAACCCGTCAAATGATTAATATCCACGCCGGAGCATGATCGCTAGCGTTCTCTTCGCCGCGTACCCACCGGTCCACGCCGCCGCCCGCCAGGCGTTGCGCCAGGTCTGGTGAAAGCAGGAAGTGATCGAGTCGCATGCCCTTGTCGTCACGCCATCGATTGCGCTCGTAGTCCCAGAATGTCCAAAGCGGGCCGTCCGGATGCAGCTTCCGCAGAGCGTCGGTCCAGCCTTGCTCGATCAATCGCGCAAACGCCCGGCGGCTCTCCGGTTGGATCAACGCGTTTCTGTCTAAAGATCGCGTCGGATAGATATCGTCTACCGTCGGCACGACGTTGTAATCCCCGGCCAAAGCGACCGGCGCGCCTGAAGCTAATAAGTCGGAAGCGTGAGTAATCAAGCGTTCGAACCATGCCAGCTTGTAAGTGAACTTCGGACCAGGCTGCGGGTTTCCATTCGGCAGATAGATTGACGTGATCAGCACGCCATTGACCGCGGCTTCGATGTACCGGGATTGATTGTCATCCGGATTGCCGGGTAGCCTCGATCGGGTCACCACGGGAACTGAGCCGCGCGCGAGAATCGCCACGCCGTTCCAGGAACGCTCACCTTGCCAGACCGCCTCATAACCAACGGATCGAAGCGTCTGAGCGGGGAACGCGCCTTGCTCCGCCTTGAGTTCCTGGAGGCAAACCACATCGGGCTCGGCTTTGATAAGCCAGGCAACAAGGTTATCCAGGCGCTTGTTGATGTTATTGATGTTGAACGTGGCGATTTTCAAGATTAGACCCTGTGTACACGACTATAGGCTGGAGACAACCTCGGTTTGATCGCGTTCGATTACAATAAACGGCAGCCCCGATCGAATCGGCGGGCGAGGAGAGTCATGCGATTTCTGTTGTTCACGCTGATCGGCGGGGTTTCCCTTGCTGTCGCAGCGCCAGTGCAGGTAGGAGAGTTGGTCAAGCCGCCGGCAGATGCCCAACAATTCACCATCATGTCTACGGCGGGGCTACATGGTTCTTCAGCCCGCTGGACCTCCTCGGATGGCACCCGTTTTGGCCGCGAGAGCCTTCTTCTGCGAGGGCAGGTTTTCGAAACTGACAGCAGCGCTCGCTTCGCGCCGGACGGCACGCTGCAACACCTCTTGATCCGAGGCTTTACTCCATCTGGCGATGCGGCGGAGACCTTCGACATAACCGACGGCGTCGCCCACTGGAAGAGCCCTGTCGACGCCGGAACTGCAACGTATTCTCGACCGGCAATGTACAGCGCTTTCGGCGGCCCGATAGATCTCGCTGCGACTTTAATCGAGGCGCTTATCGCGGCGCCTAACCAATCTCTAGCGATGCTCCCCGGAGGGGAAGTCAAAGCGGCGCAGCTCACCACCCTAGTTGTCGGCGCGGGTGCATCTAAGACGACCATCCGCGCCTATGCGATCACAGGCTTTTCAAACACGCCCATACCCGTCTGGGTAGACGCCAAAGGAAAGTTCTTCGCCCTGGATGCGGGTCTTACATGGATTCGCAAAGGATACGAAGCCTCCCAGCCGGAACTGGACAAGGCTCAGGACGAAGCCCTTGCCAGGCGTTCGCCCGCGCTTTTGAAGCAATTGCTGCAAGACCCATCCGGACCGGTAGCTTTCACCCACGTACGAACCTTCGTGGATGGAACCCGCTTTGTCGAAGATCAAACCATAATCGTCGATCGTGGATTGATTACGCAGGTCGGGCCCTCTTCCCAAATTGTGCCTGCCGGCAACGCCCGAATCGTGGACGGCACAGGCAAGACGCTGGTACCGGGGCTTTGGGACGCACACCAGCATGTAGCCGACGACGCGAGTGGTCCCATGCTCCTTTCGCTGGGAATCACTTCGGTGCGCGATCCAGGCAATAACAACGCGCTAACTCTGGCCCGCGCCGAACGTAGAGCCAAGGGCGAACTCCTCATGCCCATGGTCTATCCTTCGCTGTTGCTGGATGGGAAGGGACCCAACACGGCCCAGGTCGGGAGTGTTGCTACTTCGCAGGATGAGGCCATAGCGATTGTCCGCAAAGCCAAAGCCGATGGATTTGTAGCGATCAAGTTCTACGGGACTTTCAATCCAGCTTGGGTTAGTGCTACGGCGGCGGAGGCCCATCGGCTCGGGCTCCATGTGCATGGGCACATTCCAGCCGGCATGCGAACGATGGATGCGATCAATGACGGCTATGACGAGATCACTCACATCTACTTTGTCATGATGCAGGCCATGCCGGATGACGTTGTAGCTAAGTCCAACGGGACGGAACGCTGGGCAGGTCCGGGGCGCTACGCCAAGGACGTTGATTTGAATGCCGAGCCGATGGCCTCCCTGATTGCGACGATGAGTCAGCGTAAGATTACGTCGGACCCGACCCTGGTGGTCGTCGAGAGTCTTCTCGTCCCGGAAAACGGAGACCTCTCGGCGGCCTATGTCCCTTACCTCGGAACACTTCCACCCGCGGTCGAGCGAGGATTCCGGCAAGGCGGGTTTGCTGTACCGCCGGGCGTGACTAGAGCGGACTATCGCGCCAGTTTCGCCAAGCTTTGTGCGCTGGTCGAGGCCATGCATAAAGCCGGCGTTCCGATCGTAGCCGGCACGGACGGTTCGGGGATGGAGATCGTGCGCGAGTTGGAGTTGTACGTCGCCGCGGGCTTTACGCCGGCAGAGGCTCTGGCCAGTGCGACCAACGCCACGGCTCGCCTCGTTGGCGCGGATAGTAAGACCGGATCCATTACGGTCGGCAAGGCCGCTGACTTGGTCCTGGTAGAAGGCGATCCCTCGAAACACATTGGCGACCTCCGGAACACGCGCATCGTTATGATGGGCGGCAAGATCATGGATGCCGACGCCCTCCGGACTGCGAGCGGTTTCGCGGGCCGGCCAAAAACCATGCGCTGATCTCGCGTTGCGAGCGGTAGGGCCCCCAAGTCTGGGTACATCTCGAACCCCTAAGGATCCTTCACCGGTTTTGACTTCGCGAACCGCATTCGAACGGAAGCACCGCTTGTTAGCAGCCGAAGCGCGATCGAGGCATTCCAAGCGTAGTTAGCCCACCTTCGCCGCTTCCGCCTTCTCAACCTTCGGCAGCTTGAAGGACCCCACAACGGCAATTCCCGCCAGCATCGCGGCGCTTCCAAAATAGAGCTTCGGAATCCCCACCATCTCCGCCACCGGACCCGCCACGAACATCGCGATCACCTGCGCCCCCGCCACCAGCGACATCAGGCAGCTCATCACCCGTCCCAATAGTTCGTGCGGTGTCTCATGCTGGATCAGCGTCGTCGCCGTGATGAAAATCGCGGACGCGCCCAAGCCCAGCCCGAGCATTCCTGCCGCGGCCGATCCCATCGTGCCGAAAGCCGCCGTGGTCAATACCGCCGCGCCCATGACGCCCAGACCGTACACCACCAGGTTCTGTTGCGGAATGCGCCGGGCAAAGCGCGTAAGCATCTGCGTCCCGACAATCATGCCGACGCCGATCAGCGTATTCAGGACACCGAACACCGCGGCGGTCGAGTGCAGCACGTCGCGCACGTAGATCGAAAGCAGCGCGCCGAAGCAGCGCATCGCGAACATCCCCGCCGTCATCGAGAGAATCACGAACGAGATCGTCGAGTGCTTGAAGATGAAGCCAAATCCCTGCCGCATCGAATCGAGCACCGCGGTCGGCTCCGTGCGCAGCGGCGGCCGGTTGATCGTCAGCGTCATCACCAGCGCCGCCGAGAAGAAGAAACTGAAGCTGTCGTAGAGGAAACAGGAGTTCGCGCCCGCAAGCTGCACCAGCTCTCCGGCGACGCTCGGAGCCACGATCAACGACCCTTGCTGCGCCTGCGACATCAATCCGTTCACTGCCATGAGGCCCGCCATCGGAACCAGCGTGCGCACTGCCACCGATTGCGCCGGAACGAAGAACGCTGAGACCACGCTCATCGTGAACAGGATTGCGTAAATCACATAGAGTTGGTGCACGAATACCAACGCCAGCACCAGCACGCCGCGGATCAGATCGCTCGCGATCATCGTTCGCTTCAAATGCCAGCGGTCGACGAAGACGCCTGCCAGCGGGCTGACGATCGCCAGTGGCGCCATAAACGATACCAGCACCATCGCCACCTCGGTCGCCGTACCGTGCAGCTTGAACGTCACCACCGCAATAATCGCGAACACCGCCAGAAAGTCCCCGAACACGCTGACAATTTGCGCGATCCAGAGGCGTCGCACCGGACGAAGCCGCAACACGTCACTAAAGGTTAGGGGTGTCCCCATCGCTCTTCCTCACCTAGGCTAACTGAATCGGACCGGGAAATCGAATGTTTTGCGCCGCCAAACACGGACTCTATCTCGCTCGTTATCAACGCGTTAGACTTATAGTTAGGCAAACTGCTATTCTTGAATTGACGATAGTAGCTTGCCGCCCTGGCTCGATAGGTCACCCCTTCTTGCAGCGAAAGGAGTTCCCAACCCCTTGCTACCAACACCTAGCGACTCCACAGATTCCCTGGACATGCCGGCGTTCCGGCCCGAAATGGCTTTTCCTGTCCTGACCGACGAAATGATCGAGTGTATCCGCTTCTACGCCGAAGAAATCTCGGAACCGGCCGGAACGCGGATCTTCTCTCGCGGCCAACATGACATCGCCATGTTCGTCGTTCTGGAAGGTAACATCAACGTCTACGCGGGTCAGGAGAACGGCGACATCACCACCGTGTCGGACGTGGGTCCACACCAGTTCACGGGCGAGCTCAACATGCTGAACGCCCAGCGCGCCCTGGTCAGTGCCCGCACCACGGTCGATAGTGTCCTGCTGCGCGTCACGCGCGAGAATCTGCAGCGCATGATGCGCGCTGAAGGTGAGATCGCGAACCTGATCATGCAGGCGTTTATCTGGCGCCGCATCGGTCTAGCTTCCCAACCTAGAGCCGGCGTGCTTCTGATTGGACCTGAGGGCGATGCTGAAACACTGAAGCTGCGGCGATTTCTGCGGCGCAATGGCTATCCGCATCGGGTGGTCACGGAACAAGCCCACGAAAGCTCAATGGGGGACGCAACGGTTGCCGCCGCGGCGGACTCCTGGCCGGCGGTTGCTTTCGACGATGGGAGCATCATGCATCGCCCTACCATTGCACAGCTAGC